>JANQFM010001022.1 GCA_028277865.1 Acidobacteriota bacterium | reverse complement strand
GCTGGTATTCATGGCGTTTTTTTGCCGATCTCGTCTGGTCTGCCAAACACGGCCCGACCGGGACAAGCCCGGCACGTGGCCTCCATCCTTGCCAATCCTTTTAAGTGAACGGTATTGCTCTTAGCCCGGATTCCTCACGGGTTAGAACCGGAACGTCACCCACTCGCTCCAACAGGGAGGGTCGGTCTTGGGTGAGACTCGGATGCGAAAAGGGTTCCAGGCTTTCAGGCTGGTCCACAGCTCCCGCGGCAAGGGACCCATCAGCTGGTGATTGCCTTGCACTTCGTAGACACCTGCCACATGGTGGTCCCCCTTGCCGATGTCGTACTCGACGCGGTAGTCCGTGCTCAGATCCCCGCTCCAGTCGAAGAGCAGCGATCCGGTGTGGACGTCATATCCCAGGGTTTGCTGGTTGCCGGGTGTGTGAATGACGGGGCAGGCACCGGGACGCATTGAGGTGTGCACCTGGGAATCGGCGGGAAAGAGGCGCTTTGCCGCCTGTGCAGATTCCCTCAGCCATCTTTCCAGATCCGCCTCAAGCCGCCGGGCCTTTTGGGGGAACTTTGCGGCCAGGTCGTTCCTCTCCTGCGGATCCTGATCGAGCCGGTAAAGCTCTCCGCTGGAAATGTATTTCCAATCCCCTTGGCGCACGGCCCTCAGCCAGAGGTGCTCGCGCTCCTTGGTGGTCTGATTGCCGGCAATGACCGATTCGAAGTAAAGGGAGCGCTGGCGGGGCACTTTGAGCAAATCGCTTCCCTGGACGAAGTCCGGCACCTCGATGCCCATCAGGCCCAGGATGGTGGGCAGGATGTCGATCTGGCTGGCCAACCGGTCATCCGTCTTGCCTTCCGGCACTTTTCCCGGCCAGGAGAAGAGGAGGGGGATGTGAAGGAATTCTTCGTAGAGCTTTGCCTGCAGCGAAGTGGAGGCGTGGCCCACGAAACCGTGGTCGAGCAGCTCTTCGCCATGGTCGGCGGTCAGGACGATCAAGGTGTCGCCAAGCAGGCCTTTTTCCTGCAGAAGATCCAGGGCCTTCCCGAAAAGCCGGTCCATGCGGCTCATTTCCGCATCGTAGAGCGCTTTGAGGATGGGGCCGTCGCCCTCCTGGAACTGAGTCGAGCCGACGGGGACGATGGCGCCCTTCATGACCGCCTGGATGGCGGGGCGCTGAGCCAATTCCTGGGCCGGCCGAGGCAGATTGGCCTCGCCGGGGTCGTAGGGCTGGTGGACGATGGTGGTGTGGTACCAGAGGAAAAAAGGCTCATCGGCCGAGTGCTCTTTCAGCCAGTTGAGCAGTTCGTCCCCGTCGCGCTTGCCGAAGTATCGCCGGTCGATGTCGCCCAATCCGAGGTTGGTGTAGTAGGGGGCGAAGCTGAAGAAATTGAGGTTGGGCGTCAGGTAGCCCCTTTGGCGAAAGATTTTGGCTAAGGTGAGCAGTTCGGGGGAGCCCATGCGGTCGCGGTTGTTGATGCCGTGGGTGGGCGGATGCAGCCCGCTGAGGGCCGAGACCAATCCCGGCGCCGTCCAGGCCGAGGTGCTGTAGGCGCGGCTGAAGACCGTCCCGCTCCGAGACCAGGCATCGATGCGGGGTGTCGGGCTTTGCGGATTTCCGTAAACTCCGAACCGGTCGGCCCGGCAGGAGTCGATGGTAAAAAGCAACACATTGGTCGGCGTGCCTTCACCCATAGCGAGCCCGGACAGCATCGCCGCAGCAACCGCAGCCACCCGAATCCGCCCTCTGAATCTCCCTTTCATCTCCTCTCTCCGCGTCTTTGCGCCTCTGCCTGAATCCCCTGCTCGAACACCGAAAAATGATACCATGCCCCCCAGCGCATGCCGGACACCTATCTCTCGATCTACGAACGATTTCCCGAGTTCTTGAAGCGCCGTATCAACCCTCTGGAGTATGCCCTGAGGCGCTTCATCCGCCAGGCTGCCCAGGCCCATCCGGGGGAGGTCGTACTGGACGCAGGCGCAGGCCAAAGCCGCTTCAAGGCCTTCTTTGACGGGCACCGTTACCTGGCCGTCGACCTGGGCGTGGGAGATGCCGACTGGGACTACAGCGGCATTGACCTGTGCGCCGACCTGGGCCGGCTGCCCCTGCGGGCCGGCTCAGTGGAAGCCGTGCTCAACACCCAAGTGCTGGAGCATGTCCCCGACCCTCAAAGAGTGCTTTGCGAGTTTTACCGGGTACTGCGTCCAGGGGGGAAGCTCTACCTGACCGCTCCCCAGGGATGGCATGAGCACCAGCAGCCCCACGATTTCTTCCGCTTCACCCGTTTTTCGCTGCGAATGATGCTCGAAAAAGCCGGCTTCGTGCAGATCCGAATCGAGTCTATGGGCGGCTATTTTCACTATCTGGGCCAGCGCTTCACATACATTCCGAAAATCCTTTTCCAGCAGCGCCGGGGACTGGCCCGGCTGCTGCTGATCCCTTTCGAGCTGTTGAGCCTGGGTGCTTGCTGCTTTGCCCTGCCCGTCGCCTGCTACTACCTGGACCGCCTGGACCGCAAGAAAGAATTCACCCTGATCTACCGCTGTCTAGCTGTCAAGAATCAGTGAGCCGCCTTAAACCCGAAATGGGGAAGCCACAGAGGCACAAAGGCACAGAGGCCAGAGAGATTCTCTCACCCTGGAATGTGATACTATTCTTGCAATAATCCTTAGAAGGATTGAGAAATGAAAAGGCTGGTTGGTTTGCTTTGGGTTGTTCTGTGGGTCGCCCTGTTTGCGGTGGCGTATTCCGCTCCTTCACAGGACGAAAAGGACTTGCTGGAACAGCTCAAGGAGGCCCGGCGAGCCGTGCAGGCAACGCCGGAAGATCCTCTCTCTCAGCTAAACCTGGCTAGCCTTCTCTTCGAACTCGGTCGATATCCCGAGGCACTGGATGCCTTTGTGGCCTCCGTTCAATTGGCCCCCGATTCCTTTCCCGCATGGATCGGACTGGGAATGACCCAGGATCGGCTGGGCGATCACAAGCAGGCGCTGATGGCCTTTGAATCGGCCATCGAACTGAAGAAGGACAGCGCCGATGCCCATTTTCGGCTGGGGCAGACGCACTTTCAGCTGCACCAGTACGAAAAGGCGGCCTTGGCCTACGCTGAGGCGGCACGCCTGAAGCCGGACTACCCCGAGGTCCAGTACTACCTGGCAGAAGCTCTCGACTATTTGGGCCAGTCCGACCAGGCGGAAGAGGCCTTGAAGAGATCCCAGCAGGCAGCGAAGGAGGACAGCGACCCCAAAACCCTCTTCAATCGCGGACTTCAACTGGACCGGCAAGGCCGTTCTGACGAAGCCATCCAGGTGCTGCGGAGAGCGATCCTGATCTCTCCGGAATTTGCCGATGCTCATTATGTTTTGGGGACGGCGCTTTCGTCCAAAAAGCGTTATTCCGAAGCGATCGAGGCTCTTGAGACGGCCGCCCGGCTGGCGCCCGACGACCCGGATATCCACTTCGCTCTGGGGAACGCCTATTACTGGACGACCCAAAACCAAAAGGCTGCCGACTCTTTCCGCGAGGCGATCCGGATTCAACCCGACTCAGCCGACTTCCACTACTCGCTGGGGCTGGCCCTGTATGACTTGAGCCGCCACACAGAGGCTATCCAGGCTTACCAGGCCTCGTTGCGCCTCAACCCCTCCAACGCCGAGGCATTTTGCGCCTTGGCCAATACCCGTTACATGCTGCGCCAGCTCCGCCAAGCCATCAGCGACTACCGCCGGGCCATCAAGCTCAGGCCCAGCTTTGCCGAAGCCCACTATGGACTGGGCCTGAGCTACGCCCTCACCAACAACAGGCAATTGGCCCGCAAGCAGTACGAAGTCCTCAAAAAGCTCTCCCCCGACTATGCCCGCCGTCTGGCCGCCTATCTGAAGTAGCTTTCCGATCCGGGCAAAACCGGAAACCGGAAACCGGTGACCGGAAACCGGCAGAAAGGGAGGGAGAATTGCTGAATCGGACCCGGGCTAACCCCAATGCTGCTCACTTAAGAAGAAACAAGCGCGGAGAGTATGTGGCCACGTGCCGGGCTTGTCCCGGTCGGGCCGTGTTTGGAAACCAGAACCGGGCAAAAGGCCTGACGCGCCACCCCCGAGCTTGCCTCGGTGGGGCGATGTTTCACGGCAGCGGTCTATTTTGTGTGTTGCTGCCATTGGATGGAACACGGAACAAGGAACACGGAACAAGGAAGAGGGCAGGAAGGCCGAGGATTTCTGTATCTTCCTTTTCTTCCCTGTTCCGTGTTCCTTGTTCCCTGTTCCACTTGCTGGTTTCCGGTCTGCGGTCTCCGGTCTCCTTGCCGGCCTGAGTCTTTGCGCAAAGCCCGAAATCTGTCACCATCGAATTACATGCGTTTTTCGGACCGCATTCCGGCACAGCTCCAACCCACCCGCCTGGCCGCACTGCTGAGGCGCAAGCGGGAGCGGGGCAGAGAATTGATCGACCTGTCGGAATCGAACCCGACCCGGGTTGGGCTGGCCTATCCCGTCGAGGATATCCTGCAAGCTCTCGGCGACCCCGTAACGCTGAGTTATTCGCCGATGCCGCAAGGGCTTCCTCAAACCCGTCGGGCCGTATCGGACTATTACGCCCGTCGCGGCGCTCGGGTCGACCCTGATGAGATCTTCCTCACCACAAGCACCAGCGAGGCTTATTCGCTGCTTTTCAAGCTCCTGCTAGATCCCGGCCAACAGTTGCTGGCCCCCTGCCCCGGCTATCCCCTTATCGATTGCCTGGCGACGGCCGAAGGGGTCGAGGCAGGAGCCTGGACCTTCTACTTCGATGGGGAGTGGCAGCCGGACCTGGCCGGCTTGGAAGAAAACATCACCAGCCGCACCCGCCTGTTGGTCCTGGTTCATCCCAACAACCCCACCGGAGCCTATCTGAAGGCCTCCCAGTGGGAGAGCCTGCGCGAGGTTTGCCGGCGCCGCCAATTGGCCGTGATCTGCGATGAAGTGTTTTGGGACTATCGGCTGAAGTTCGGCGATCCGATTTTTGATCCGCTGGCGGAGGAGCAAGTGCCGCTTTTCGTCCTCAACGGGCTCTCCAAGGCGGCAGGGCTGCCCCAGATGAAGCTGGGATGGATCGTGCTGCGGGGGCCGTACAGCCTTCGCAAGCAGGCAGCAGAGCGTTTGGAGTTTTTGGCCGATCACTACCTGTCCGTATCCACGCCCATCCAGTGCGCAGCAGGTGGATTGCTCCAGGCGGGCGCAGCTGTTCGGGAGCAGATTCGCCAGCGCATCAAGTTCAACCTCGAGGTGCTCAACAGGACTCTGGAGAAGACAGCGGCCCGCGCCCTGCCGGTGGAAGGCGGCTGGTATGCCGTCATCGAGCTTCCCCGCATCCACAGCAGCCAAGATTGGGCTCTTGCACTGCTCGATCAGGATGGAGTGGTGGTGCATCCCGGCAGCTTTTACGGATTCTCCGACGGCTGTCATCTCATCGTCTCGCTGCTGCCTCAGCCCAACAAGTTCAGGGAGGGTGTGAGGAGGCTGGCAGTCCGGGCTTCGGAGACCTGAGCCTCGGCTGGCGGTTTTGCGGTTCGCGGTTCGCAGTTGGCAGTTGGCAGTTCGCAGTTCGCAGTTCGCAGTTCGCAGCGGGATTGTCTGATCCCACCTGGCGTCTCTCTCTGCGACTCCGCGCCTCTGCGTGACCAAGGTCCGCAGAAACACACTCTTCCCGACTCCCATTGATCTTGCCTGATTTGTGAGCTAGGGTGGTGGCTCTTGCGGACGGAGGTGGGGCAGGTGACCAAGGTCGACCAGTTCGAGAGCGTTTTCAAGGCGGCCGCCAAGACCACATTTCATTTTCAGGCGGTGTCGATCGGCAAGGTTTTGGTGGTGTCCGACCTGGAAGGCGAGGCCATTGGTGCTTTCGATAGTCAGGTCCGCAGCTTCCTGAGAGTATTGGAGGGCGATTCTCCCCAGTGGCGGACCCTCAGCGGCGATGACTTCGATGATGTCCGGCAGCTGCTTGACATCGTCGGCCAGGAGGCTCCCGACCTGATCTGCAGCTACCGCAATCTGAAGAGCCAGGCCTGGCGGTGGCCCTACAGCCTGGGCCAGTACTTGGAAGTGCTGACTCAGATCAGCGGCGAGCCTGTGCTGGTCTTGCCCCATCCCCAGCGGTCGGTCGGGCGGCAGCCGGAGGGCACCCGATCGGTGCTGGCCATTACGGACCACTTGACCGGGGATGACCGGCTGGTCAACTACTCGGTGCACATCACCGACCCCGAAGGAGTCCTTTACCTGAGCCATATCGAAGATGAAGCGGTCTTCGAACGCTACCTGGAAGTGGTCTCGAAGATTCCCACAATCGATACTGAAGACGCCCGCGAGGCCATTCGACGGCAGCTGCTCAAAGAGCCCCAGGACTTCATCGATTCCTGCCGCCAGGTTCTGCTGCACTCGGGGCTGCCCTTGCGCGTCGAATCCTCCCTGCTCATGGGCCATCATATTTCCGACTACAAACGCCTTATCCGGGAGCATTCCATCGATTTGCTGGTGCTCAACACCAAAGACCAAGATCAGCTCGCCATGCACGGCCTGGCTTATCCCCTGGCCGTGGAACTGCGCGACGTGCCGATGTTGATGTTGTGAGGGAAGAATTCAGTTGGCAGTTGGCAGTTGGCAGTTGGCAGTTGGCAGTTGGCAGTTGGCAGTTGGCAGTTGGCAGTTGGCAGTTGGCAGGAATAGGGTACCGGAGATCGGCAGGAACTGGGCAAGACACCCGGAACCCGGACCCTGGAACCTCCCCCCATCTGAACTGACAACTGACAACCGACAACTGCTAGGAGGATCGGCTTTGACAGGACTCGGCGCCGCAGCGCAGCAAGCGCACCAAGAGGTCTCCATCGCGACCACTCTCTTCTTCGGACTGTTTCTCGTGGCCCTGATCGTCTGCCTGGCGCTGGAAGAGAAGCTGCACGCCAAGAAGTCGGTGATCGCCGGGATCTTCGCCATCGTCACCCTGCTGCTGGCCGATGCCTTGCACCTGCTGCCGGTGGGTTCGGTGACCAATGTTTTCGGGGAGCAGCTGCAGCTGCCCGTTTACATCCCGGCCATCGACTGGAACGTGATTGCCATCATCCTGGGCGCCAGCCTGTTTGTCGACGTGACCTCGCGCTCAGGCCTCTTTACCTGGATCGCCATCCGCCTCACCAAGCTTTCCAAGGGCGATCCGCTGCGCCTGCTGGCCTTTTACGGCCTTTTGACGGTGATCTTCTCGGCGGTGCTCAACAATGTCACCGCCATGATCATCGTAGGATCGCTGACGGCCGTTTCGCTGGAGAAGCTGGGGCAGCGGAGCAAGCTGCTGGGGTTCTTGCTCATCGAAGGGCTGCTCACCAACATCGGCGGGCTGCTGACCCTGATCAGCTCTGTGCCCAACATCATCGTGGGGACCGCCGCCGGGATCAGTTTCGTCCGATTCTTCCTGGCGGCTGCGCCCTTCGTTGCCGTGGCCACCGGGCTGACCCTCTGGCTGGGCGCCCGGATGTTCGGCATCCGCAGGCTGGTCGGCAAGGATGCCAGGCAAGAGGCCCGTCGGCTGGTGGCCGATTTCGACGAAAACGACGGCATCGAGAGCCGATTCTTCTTCTGGTTCGGCGCAGCCATGACAGTTATGTTCATCCTGACCATCGCCACCACTTCGCTGCTGCCTTATATCCGTGAACTGGGGATGGGCTACGTGGCCATGGGCTTCGGGATGATCATGCTGCTGCGCTTCAAGGCGGTGGCCGACAAGTTCTACCAGGCTCTGGACTGGGATCTGTTGGGCTTTTTCGCCGCCCTATTCGTAGTCATCAACGTCATGGAGCACGCCCGGGTGCTGGACCTGATCGGCCGGGGATTGGCGCCTCTCATCGGAATGGGTGAGATTGCGGGAACGGGATTGCTGCTGGTGCTGTCGGCCGTCTTCAGCTCGGTCACCGACAACATCCCGCTGGCCGCCATGCTGGCCAAGATCCTGAGCGGGATGCAGACAGCGGGGGATTCCTCCTTGTGGTGGGCGGTGGTCTTCGGCGCCAACCTGGGAGGCAACATCACACCCATCGGCTCGGCCTCCACCCTGGTGGCGGTGACCATCATGCACCGCCATCAACTGGAAATGAGCTTTGCGGGATTCGTCAAGGCGGCTGTGCCTTTTGCCGCCCTGCAGATCGTCCTGGCGGCGATCTACGTCCTGTTGTTTTTGGGTGGCTGATCCCAAAGGGGATCTCACGCAAAGCCGCAAAGCTGATAAGCAGCTGCGGGCCGAGATTGTCTTTCCGGATCTGCAGAGCCTGACGAAATCCGGGCTAGGAGCCTGCACCTTTGCGTCTATGCGCTTTAACCCGTGGGTGGAATCGAACCGAGTAGCTTCTCTGGGCCGCCGCCGGGCCTGCCTCGGCGGAGCCCACGACTGGAAAGCTAGATTCGGTGGAGCCAAACAATAGCGTACCCCCTCCCCTCCTTCGGAGCGGCATTCCGCCCCGAAGGAGGGGAGGGGATGCGCAGAGACCGCGATGAGGTTGCTGGCTCGCGGCCTAGCCATTCAGTCATTCGCTCCGCCGGGGCGGGCCC
>JANQFM010001010.1 GCA_028277865.1 Acidobacteriota bacterium | reverse complement strand
CCCCGACCACCAGATCCCGTAGAGATGCCCAGGTGTACCCGACCGACGAGGTTTTCCGGACGAAGCCGTCGATGTGGGGTGCGAGAACGCTGCTGCGGGCCAACTGCCGCAGCCTCGACGAGAGGTTGAATTCTTCCAGTTCCAGGCTCATGGCTCTCTCTGTATCGCAGTCCATGCGATACAGAAAACCGGAATGAGCCTATGAGGTTATGTGGAGCATCTCGTGGGTCGAATCCTGTCGATCCAGTCCTGCAAGCGTGCCGGTGGATCCGGCAGCGGTTGGCTCCACATAATTTTGCGCTGCACATAATCGAACTTATGTTGAGCTCAACATAACTTCGACTGGGGTTTTCAGCCCAGCATCCGCAAGAGCCGCATCGAGACGCTGGCCACCTGCGAGTGGATCCGCCAGCACGAGACCTGCCTGATGCAGGGGCCGCCCGGCGTGGGCAAAAGCCACCTGGCTGTGGCCCTGGGGGTCAAGGCGGTGGAGAACGGCTTCTCAGTGGCTTTCTTCCGCCTGGACGACCTGCTGCACGCCATGAAGCAGGACGCCGAGCTGTCGCCCAAGAGGCTGCGGCGAAAGAAGTACATCAACGTGGCGCTTTTGATCATCGACGAGGTGGGGTTCCAGCCCATGAGCCGGCAGGAGGCCAGCCTGTTTTTCCGGCTGGTCAGCGCCCGCTACCAGAGGGGGGCGACGATGGTCACCACGAACAAGTCGGTCAAGGACTGGCCCGAGATCCTGGCCGGCGACGAGGTGATGACCACGGCCCTGCTGGACCGGCTGCTGCACCACTGCCATGTGCTGAACATCAAAGGAAGGAGCTATCGGCTCAGGGACTTGGAACGGATGTTGGCCGGGGCCAAATGAGCGCGCCGCGCGGGGAGGCCAGATTCCGGTCGCCCTTCGGGCTCCCTCCACCTGGCCTCCCCGCCATACCCTGGAGTAGTGCTAAACAACAAGCAGGGGGGGTCGTAAAACTAGCCGTCCCCTAACATCGTAAAACTACCTGTCACTTGACACAGAATGAAGCTGGAGAACTTGTTTCGGGTTCTTGCTGTGCTGGGGCTTGAGATTCAGGAGGTTTGGCCAGCCCCTTTGCAGCAAGGCCCGGTCAAGAAGGTCACGAGCAGCTTTATCAGGCAGTCCGTTGAGGCTGCCGAAAAGCGACGCCCAAAGCCGGTCGGCTATGACGACATCTTGAGGACGGTCTGCAAGCTTTACGGAGTGAGCCAAGAGCTTTGCAGCCCTTCCAGGCGAGGGGATCTTTCAGAGGCAAGGACGGTGGCGACGGTTCTTGTCAGGGAGCAGCGCCACTTGAAGCTTGTCGAGCTGAGTCGCCTGCTCAAGCGGGATGTGAGCAGCTTGGGCCATTGCTTGAGATTGCAGTTTGACAGTGAACTGGAAGCGAGAATTCGCGAGTCACGTCAGCAGGTGACTACGGCGAAAGCCAGCCAAGGCACAACTTCAAGCCAAGTGTAGTCACTGTAGTCAGGCTTTGTTTTCGATCCGTTACCGATTTCTTTTCTCCCAACAGGGGTGACTACGACGGCGGGTGGGTTTCTGAGCCCCTACTCTCTTCTATTCTCCTGTCAAAAAGACACTCCACGCGGGCCAATAACCCTGCCATCACCAATTGGCGAAGAACTACCTGGGAGATAAGAAACATCATAAAAAACAATATATAATTCCACATATCTTTACTAATATCTGAAATTACTATTTCATTCTTTGCCAAGGCAATCCTCCAGGTTTTATACGACAGAAAGGCTGCTGCTGCCGACACGCTATTCAGAAAGATTGCCACTAGGTTGGTGAAGAAATCGGTTGCCCAGAGCTTCGGGTCTATGAGCCTCCGTAAACTCCGCCGCAACCAAGATAAACCTGGTCTTCTTTCTGGCGAATGAGTAAAAACGAACGGGTTGGGGATGCCCAGACTTTCGATTGTCCTGGAGTGGACATCATTCAACGCCCTATAGCACTGGTCAATCGATAGGTAAAAAAGTTCATAATTAACAATTTGAAAGAGATAAATTGCAAGAAAGAGAAGTCCTAAAGCGGATATCAATCCGAATGCTGACGAAAGCAGCCATCCCAAAGCCCCCATGACACTTGTGAAAATGTCAAAAGTTTCCGCAGTTTGACCAGAGTTCGATTTCAAAACTTGAGCAGCCGCATTGAGTGAGGTGGCAAAGGCAGCACCAGCAAGCGAGAGAATTGCGCCAGATGTGATGAGGTAATATCGATACCACCTGTCTCTAATCTCCTGCTGTAATCTCACCATTCCATAGTGCCGCTCCAAGATAGACCGGATATCAGAACTGAGAGTATCATCACCAATGCCAGAGATCTTTAAGGAGCCTAATACGCGATGTCTCATGATTCCTCAGCCGTCAAATCCCTCAACAGCCTCTCGAAAGCCTTCTTGTAGGAGTCGTCATCGGTCCAGTTCGAAAAATCCGGGATGAAGTACTCGCGGATCTCGCGGGCCGAATCGATTCCGGTGTCGGCGTCGAAACACTTCCATTCTTTGATCGCTTGGAAGTCCACAAGCCGAATTGGAAAGAGAACCCGCTTCCCTTCGTTCATTTCCCTTTGCCTAGCGTTGGCGATTTCCGTATTGACCCAATTGCTGGCCATGCTCTGCTCGGAGACAATCAACAATAGGCGGTCATGGATCCGAATTGCTTCGTCGATCTGCTCGTAGAGCTTTCTTCCCCCTTTCACATCATGAGGAGCGAACCAGCAGCGGACGCCGCTGTTCTGCAAGTCGTCATGGAGGCGCTGTGCAAAATCCTTGTCGGCATTGCTGTAGGAGATGAAGCAGGAGGGGGATGGAACCGACTCATCTTTGAAACGCTGCGACATTGGGAAACAAAGTTGAAGGATTTCATCAATTATGTGGCTTTCCATTCCCGACACTTTAAGTAGCGCGATGCTTCTTCTATCGAGGTTGATTTCAATCTCAATACTGGGCGTACCGGTGCGGCTCTCATAGGAAAACCTCACGTGTCGTACTTCCGATTGGAGGTGCTTCCATCGCCCGACAAAACTATTTGGGGCGGACAGGTCATGGTTAGGTGCAGCATGCGACAGTTGTTCGGCAGTGAACAGGTGGAGTTTGTCTGGCGTGAAGAGGATATTGTGAAAAGCGAATTCCTCCCCTAGGTTTCGAAGAAAGCTATAAAAGGCTTCGAAATCAAACTCGCCGAATTGACGCTTGAACAACATCCGCGATCTCCGTAGCAGTTCATGGCTCGATCAGCGCTGCATACCAATGACAATAGCACGGCCTTTGACGATTAGAAGGTGGCCCTCCGAAATTGAAGGGCACCGCATTGAAAATCTTTGCGTTATCAGGGCAGCGGCCAAACCCCCACCACGGCTTCCAGGGCGTTGCAGGCTGGATCTCATCTTATTTGTCGTGTCCAACCTGTACCAGGGAGTCGATTGGTCAGAATATTCGGCGATGACCGGAAGAAAGGTTCTTTGTAGGACTCCGGTGGACCCCTCTGCTTGATGAGGTTCCCTGGATTGGCTCATTTGCCACGCAGCCAAAGTTATCGCAATCTACCCGCCAGAATGATCAGCCGCCCTCTTCGCAAGCCAGCAGCGGGAGCTGATTCCCCTCTGGATAGGTTACATGCGTAACAATGCTTTGTTCAGAGGGGTTTGAGCCGTTTTCCGATCCGTTACCGGTTTCTTCAGCGTTACGCTTCTCAAATCGGCTCAAAGCCCCATCATCACAAGATTGTAACGGCTGTGACGCTCCCGAGGAGGGGGACTGGCAATACTCCAGCCAGCTCTGCTCGAAAGCCTCGGCCTTGTAGCCCTTGAGCACCGAGTTGTTCGAAAGCCGGACTGTGGACGGTTTGATCCCGAAGCGCTTCAGGATGTTGGCGAGCTGCCGGGTGGTGATCGGTTTTCCTTGCCTCCATTCAGGCCAGGGCCGGTCTTCCATCTTGGCCAGTCGTTCCACGATGTGTTGGCTGGCCAGACGACCGTTCCCCGACGTAGAAAACAAGCCTTTCAAGTCGGACAGCAATTGAATGCTCGCCTCGGTCTCCTCTTCGCGGTGCCCGGAAAGCCGCCGGGCCGCTTCACGGGCGCTGGGCGGCCAGGCACCCCCGGCCCGGTCGGCAATTGCCAGGAGGGGCCGCCAATTGTCGCTTTGCCGATCATTAAGGGAAGCCGGGACTTGGGGATCCTTCTCCAGTGCGTGGCCGTTGTCCATTGCCCAGCGCAGGCACTTGCTCTGGAGTGCTTGCCCTTCCTGTTCGAACCGGTCGGCTCTGAGCGGTTCCACCTTGCTGGATGGCGGCTTCCTCCTCAGTTCGATGGTGATGGAGCGGTCCCGCAAGGTGCTTGGCAGCTCCCCGATCAAGGCCACGGCCTTGGGGCAGAAGACTTTGTAGGCCCGCACCTCGTGATCGTCCCCCGCGCAACGCAAGATCGTCGCGTTGCTCAGCCGGTGGCCCGCGTTCAGGACGTTGCGGATTTCATCTTCCCTTTTGTTTTTGAGAAAGCTGTCGGCCTCATCGATCAGAAGGCAGGGCTTTGCCGCCTCGACGGTGCGGAAGAGTGCCGCCGCCGTGATGTTGCTGGTGGGCAGGGGCCGGAAGACGAGGAACTGAAGCAGGTCCAGCAGGGTCGTCTTTCCGCATCGCTTGGTGGGGGAGGAGACCTCCAGCATGGGGGCGAAGTAGAAACGCTCGAAGCAATAGGTCCACAGGCACCACAGGGCGATGGCAGCTATCGATTCCGAGGGGAGGACCATGAAGCGGGCCACTGTCCTCATCAGCTCGTCCAGCAAGCCGGCGCCGTCCACAGGCTCGCGCCAGGGATCGGGATCGCGCAGCGTCAGGCTCCGTCCGCAGCGCTCTGGCTGGTTGGCTGAGAGCTGGTCCGGCAGGGCAGCTTTCATGGCAGCGTCCACGATCCGGGCCGGAGAATCGACAAGGTCTTTGCGCTTGAGCCACTGAATGGCGGCTTCGCGCAAAGCGGCCTGATCCAGCTCGTCCAGGCCTGCCGCCTGGTCCGACAGCAGCCGAAGCGAGTCTTTCAGGTCGTCGATGCTGGCTGAATCACTCAGGCTGTTGAAGCCGCAGCGGTCCAGGATTTCATGCGTTTCGCCCACCTGTTCCTCCTTGGCGGCGCGGATAGTAGCGGCGGTCGATCCGGGCCGAACGGCGGCGGCGCTTCGCCTTGGCCTGGTCCATCTCGCTCAGGCTGTCGGCCAGTGCTTTTTCAAGCAGCCGCTGGGAGTAGAACTCTCCCAGTTCCCGCAGGCAGAAGAGCATTTCCAGCAACTGCTCGCAAATGGCCGAGGAAACTCGTCCCGCTTGAGGCCTGCCTTCCCGTTCCAATCGGGCAAAGAGTGCCTCGTACTCCTCGACTCTGAGGAGAAGAAGCTTGTTCTGCGCCGAGGCCTTCTGGGCGTCGATGGCGTAATTGGCCGGATCCTGGTTCATTGCCCAACCCCCTTTTCCACCAGTTTCCGGGAGTCGATCCACTCCCGGATCTGGTCTTCCCTCCAGCCCACGGCTGTCCCGCCGCCGGAAATGGAGATCCGTTTGGGGAATTTTCCGGCCCTCTCCATGCGCCAAAGAGTGGTCCTGGAGACGCCGATCAATCGAACGACTTCCGGTGCGCGAAGAATCCTGGTCATCGAGTTTCCTCCTTTTTCGCTGGCAATCATTTGCTTGTAGGGAAACTTTAGCAAGGAGGCGCACCAGCCTGTCAAGCATAAACCGTTTATTTATAATATCTTAGTGGCATATATGGACAGATCCGGTCAGAGGGGGACGCCTGCGGCCAGTTCCGGCCATATGGGACAAAACCGGACAGCCTGGGACAAATGTGGACATGTCCTCTATCCGTCCACAACGATCCAATCGCCGTCCTCGTCACGTTCGATTCGAATGGGCGAAACTCCCCTGTCCACGCGTTCGAACAAGGTTCGGTGGATCGACTCGCCGGTCACCAGCTTTCCCTGGAAGTGGATATAGGGATGGTTGCGGGGGGCTCCGCTCAGCTCTCGTTGCCGTTCCCGATGGATCGTCTTCGGGCTCAACCTCAAGAACTCCGCAGCCTCTTTCGTCGAGTAATTGCGCAGCCGGTCCGGCATTCTGAGGCGCCGCTTCGGGTTTGGCGATTCTTTTGCCGGGCGAGACAGGGCAACACAAACAGCGTCTGCAAACGCAGACGGGATTGCAGGCTCCGGCGGCCAGAAGCCCACCAGTTCCCGCAGGAACGCAGTGCGCCCGGGGAACCGGGAGAACACCCCGTGCAGGGCGTCTACCAGGTCGCGGTTGAACTGCTCCTGCCGTTCGTCCCATTCCCTTTCGACAGACCTGAGCGTCCTGGGCTGCTTCTTGCCGGAGTCGGGCGAGCGCTTCCTCTTTCGGCGGATCGCATCCAGGAACTGCCGGTCAATTGAAAGTTCAGCCTGCAGAGGAAAGTAGGCCTCCCGGCATCTCAGGTCCACCACCAGAGGCTGGGCAGCGATCCTGAGGCCTGGCATCCTGAGCAATGTGCGAGGCTCAGTCAACTGACCCAGCCTTTGCGACCGCTCCTGCGGGCCGCAGGCCTGCAGCTCTCTTGTCCTCTTCTGCGACGCGCAGACGACGGGGGAGCCGTCCGACAAATGCACGACCCTGATGAAGCCCGTCCTTGTGGCGAAGAAATAGGAATCCAGCCATTGCAGGCTCAGTAGCATCAGCCGTTCGGGCAGCGAATCTGTGTCGAGCAAGTGGTCGAGGGGGATGGCAAGATTGGGAAGCCCTTGGTCAGCCCACTCGAAAGGGATCTGATACTGGAAGTCCTGCACCTGGATGGCTTCGCCTGGCTTGAGGCGACGGCCCTGAGCCTTTATGGACGCCTTGAAATGCTTCACTATGATGTCGAGCAATCTCGTGCCGGCACGTGCCCACCAGTGGGTGTCATGCAGGGCATCGATGACGAGCCGCTCGAATTCACGGCTTGCACTTGCGAACCGCATGCCGAGCTGGAAGCTCTCGCCCGGCGAAAAGGAGCGCATCAGCGAGTTCGATTTTTCAGCGGGAGCTGGGGCGCCGTACACCTCTTCAATGAGTTGCCTGACCGTCTTCTGGCTCAGGTCCAATCGTTTGCCTCCTTGTCCCACAAATATAGCTTCGACATGGAGCCTTTCTCAATGGACGACCGCGATTTAGCTCGGCCTCTCTTGAAGATTGGAGACGGTGCCTCGGTGGAGAAAGCGAGTAAGCATCCCAAGGCTAGTGCCTGAAAATCGGGCCAACATCGGGCCAACATTTGGAATTTCGGCCTTTCCGAAGCACAAAACCCCTCAATTGACATGACCTAAACTACTGGGGAAAAATAAGTTAGACTTGGTGAGCCGCCAGGGACTCGAACCCCGAACCCGCTGATTAAGAGTCAGCTGCTCTGCCAGTTGAGCTAGCGGCCCACCTGCGGTGGAGGCGTCAGCT
>JANQFM010000932.1 GCA_028277865.1 Acidobacteriota bacterium | reverse complement strand
CGAAACGGCTGGGCCATCGGAGGCGACTATCAACAACCCGACAAAGCGGGGGGCAATCTGGCCCGCACTTCCGATGGCGGCCGCACTTGGAGCCTCGCCGAATCCACGCCTCCCTTGGCCTACCGTTCGGCGCTGACGGAATTCCAATCGGGCAGCCGGCGGGTGATGATCGCCGTGGGGCCGTCCGGCGCAGATTTCTCTCTGGACGGCGGCGATTACTGGCAATCGACCGGTTCCATCGGCTATCACACCTTGAGCGCCGCTGCGGGAAGCTGGATCTGGGCAGCAGGCCCGGATGGCCGCATCGCCCGCGCCAAGGTCGCCGAGCAAGATTAGTTGGCAGTTGGCAGACTCCGGCCTCTTTTCTCTTCGCTCTTCGTTCCGCTCTGCGCCCTCTGCGGTTAACCCGGATTTCTCACTTCCGGGTTAAACTCTCTCCGATCAATGAGCCACCCGCCTCCACTTCCCGACGCCGATGCACGCCGCCGAGCCATACTCACTCAGTCTCACGCCTTCGTCTGGGCCGGAGCGGGAACCGGCAAGACTCACACTCTCACTTTGCGCGCTCTTTACTTGCTGATCAATGCACCATTTCCAAGCTCCCAAAACAGCTCTTTGATCGACCTCTACCGCTCGGCCGACCGCGAGAAAAGGCTGCGGGCGGCGCGGCGCATCGTCCGGTCCTTGGTCTTGACCACCTTTACTCGCAAGGCGGCCGCCGAGATGCAGACCCGGCTTTACGGCTACCTGGAGCGCCTGACTTGCCTGCCCGACGACTGGTCGATAGACGATCCGCTGCTCAAGGAGGTGGTATTCACGGCAAAAGCCGGCCTGGAGGCCAGCCGCCTGGACGCCCCGCATCAACGGCTGCGGCGAGGGGCGGCCACTCTGGCTGAACTGGCCGCTGACCTGCAGGTCTCAACCCTGCACAGCTTCGCAGCCTCCATCTTGCGCCGCCATCCCCTGTTGGCCGGAATCCCTCCCCAAGCCCGCTTTGCCCGTGAAGACGAAAGCGACTTGGCGGGGCTTGCCGCCCAACTCGTGGAACGCTGGTGGACCCGTGAGGCGTTTTCGGATCCCGAGATTGAGGCTGAACTCCGCCAAGTCTTGTCGGTGATGCCCATCGAGCAGATCACTTGCTGGTTGGAAGCAGCCGTGGATCATCCCTGGATCGCGCAGCAGGGAGAAGGAGGAAGGGAAAAGGGAGAAGAGATCCAAAGGGAGCTGGAGAAGGCTCTGGGCGCCTGCCAACGACTGATCAAGGCGGTGGGCAGGAGCGGCCGCAAAGGGGCGTCCAGTGTATGGAAAGAGTTTGCAGAAATCGTCGAACAGGCTCAGGCGGGCCAGGCCGGATCGCTGCTTGGATTGTCCCGTTTTTTAGGGCGCCATCCCCGACTGTTCATGGAAGGCGACCCCTATTCCTCACTGCGGACGGCCTTGCCGGAGTTGAATGAACAAGAGCGCTTTTATTTTCAACGATCCTCCAATCTGGATCGGTCACTGGTCCAGGCGGTCCTGACGACCGAACTAGCCGTCCCCTGGCAGGCTTGGCGGAGTGTTCTGCGGCGCTTCGGCAAATGGATCGGCGGGGCTGCCGTGCGGGAGCTCAACCTGGTGACGTTCGACGACATGATCCGACTGGCTGTCAATCTGCTGGAGAATCACTCCCAGGCTCGCAGCAGGGAACGGGGGAGGCTGCGGGCCTTGCTGGTGGACGAGTTTCAGGACACGGATCCCGACCAGCTGCGCCTCATTGCCGCCTTGCTGAAACGCGCCGGCCCTGACGACCACCAGATCTTGGGCTTCTTTGTGGGAGACCTCAAGCAGTCGATCTACCGTTTTCGGGGCACCGACTTGGGTGCCATTCAGCGCTTTTACAGGCAATATGCAGGCTTGACGGCTTTGGACGCACAACCCGAGTCCTATCAGCTTACAACCTGCTTTCGCAGCCTGCCGCAAGTGGTTGAATTCTTGAACCATTTCTTCCGACATGAAGTCCCGCTTGCCAATGCCAAAGAGAAACTGACCGCTTTCCGTGAGGCGAGCCAAAGTTCTGCTGCACTGGCGGTTCCGCAATGGTTTCTGGTTCAAGAAAAGGAGGCTCAGCCGCTCAGCGCCGCCCGGGAACGTCAATTGCTGGCCTGGGAGGCGGTTCGAAGCGTTCAAAGGCTCCGCAAAGAAGGGGTTTCACTGAGCCGGATCTTGATCTTGGTGCGCAAGGAGAGGGAGTTGAACCCGCTTCTGGAAGCCTTGGACCAAGCGGGAATTCCGGCGGTGAGCAGTGGTGCTCGGACCTTTTACCGCCATCCCGAAGTCCTGGACCTGATCAACCTTCTCATCGCCTGCCACCATCCCGGCGACCGTCTGGCTGCAGCGGCCGTTTTGCGAAGCCCCATTGTGGACCTGGATGACCGGATGATCGGCCAGTTCCTGCCGGCCATTCGGGACGGCAGTCTCTTTCACAGCCGGTCCGCTTTGCCCAAGGGACTGGCCGAGGGCACGCGCCGACGAATCGAAAAAGTCCGGCGGCTGGTCGATCAACGCCGCCGAATGGATTCGCTGAGCTGGCTGAATCAGGTTCGGCAGGCATTGCCCCAGTCCGCCTATGTCCGCCCTCATGACCGCGAAGGGCGCAGCCTGGTCCGCACCGACCGCCTGATCAGCCGCTACCTGACAGTCGTCGACGGGCAAAGCCCGCAGCCGCCCCTGGTCTGGCTGATCGAGCAACGCCGGCGTGCCGATCGAGGCGATAACTTCGATGCCGACCTGGGCGAGGACGTCAGCGCTGCCAGCGAAAGTGTTGAGGCCGTCAAAGTGCTGACGGTGCACAAGGCCAAGGGGCTGGAGAACAAGGTGGTCATCGTTTATGGCTGGCAAACCGTGCTGGAGGACATGATGGGCGAGTTCCCGGGCGGCCGGATTCCGCAGCTGCTCGACATCCAGGGCACCCGGGGAGAGCCTGTGCGCGAATTCCGGCTTCCCTTCGGCCAGATGCATATCGAATCAAAAAACTTTCAAAGCGGACTTCAGGAGGAGAAGGAGAACAACCGTCGCGAGGCCATGCGGCTGGCTTACGTGGCAGCCACGCGTGCCAAGGACCGTCTGGAATTGCTTTCGGCCCATCCGCTGCGCCGCCCCTTGCCTGCCGCCCTGCAACAACTGCTCAAAGATGCTGCCGGCCAGCTTCAGCGACAACAACAGGATCAGACGTTCTTGGCCTGCGGCCAAAGGCTGCAATTCCGCCGTTGTGTTCCAAGCCCGCCCGATCAACAAGCCGTCAGCCAGCCGGCATTGGCTTTTGATGCGGAGGGCTACCTGTCTGTGTGGCAGGCGCGCGAAGAGTCTGTGAAAGCTCCCTCCCGCCTCTGGCGCAGCCCTACCGATTCCGAGCACCCGTCAGAAGAGGAATGGCTCCCTGCCGATGGAAACGACTTCATCGAAGTGCCCGCGACAGAGCAGGGCACCTCGGATCGGGAGACTGGAGTCCTGGTCCACCGCTACCTGGAGCTTCACCTGGGCGAGCCGAACTTCCGGCCGGAACGCCTGGAACTTCTGATCACAGGGGACGATCTTCCCTCAGATGTGAGGGGCCGGGCAAGCCGTGTTCTGGAGCGGTTCTATTCCGGGCTGAGCTGCGACTCGGAGGGACGCCCCTATCGGAATCGTTTGCTACAGTGCCGCATTGTGGCCCGAGAGCTGCCGGTCTACCTGCAAATCAAGGGAAATCCCTGGTACGGGGTCATCGATCTGGTCTTGGAATCCGAAGAGGGGATCCTGGGCGTCGATTACAAGTCCACCTCCCTGCGCCGACCCCTGCCGGCCCCCTATGCGCGTCAGCGTCAGATCTATAGGCGGGCTTTGCGGCGCCTCTATCCGGATCGCAAAGTCTCTTTCGAATTCTGGTGGCTGGGGGCGAAAGAACCCGGTAAAGAAAAGCCTTAAACCGGATTTCTCACGGGTTTCCTGCTGCGAAGCCGCCATCATCCGCCCTGGCTGCGTTGCACTCCCATCACTGCCATGGCGAGTTCGTGTGAACTCCGTGGTTGCTGGATTTGCGAGGTAGCCGGTGGATCAGATAGACTGCTCATCAGGGTTCAGAGGCTGGCATCGGGCGGTCCAATCTTCGACGACCTGTTCAGAAAAAATGTGACCTGTGGATTGTTCAAAGGAGAAGGCGATATGAGCGGTAAGGCGGTCCTCAAGCTGGAAGGCAAGGAATACGAATTCGATACTCTGGTCGGCTCGGAGGGCGAGAAGGCCATCGACTTCACCAAGCTGCGCGCACGCACCGGCTATGTGGGCTTCGATCCCGGCTACGGCAACACCGGATCTTGCCGCAGTTCCATCACATTCGTCGATGGCGAGAAAGGGATCCTCCGCTATCGCGGCTATCCGATCGAGGAAATCGCCGAGCATGCGACCTTCCTGGAAACCGCCTATCTGCTCATCCACGGCGATCTGCCCACCGCCCAGCAGCTGGATGCATTCGTTTCAGATGTCTCAAATCACACCATGCTGCACGAGGACATCAAGCGCTTTTACGCCGGTTTCCCCAAAAAGGCGCACCCCATGGCTGTTTCCTCGGCTGTGGCAGGGGCGCTCTCGGCCTTTTACCCGGAGCATCTCGATCCGGCCAAGGACCAGGATCTGAACAAGGCCATCATCCGGCTGATCGCCAAGCTTCCCACCATCATTTCCTACGCCTACAAGCATTCCGCCGGCCAGCCCTTCATGTATCCCCGCAACAATCTGGATTACGCCTCCAACCTCCTGCGCATGATGTTCGCCACGCCCTGCGAAGAGTACGAGGTGGATGAAACAGTGGCCAAGGCATTGGACATTCTGCTCATCCTGCACGCCGACCACGAGCAGAATTGCTCCACCAGTACGGTTCGGCTGGTGGGCAGTTCGATGTCCAACCTCTTCGCCAGCGTCTCGGCCGGCATCAGTGCCTTGTGGGGACCTCTGCACGGCGGCGCCAACCAGAAAGTCGTGGAGATGCTGGAAAGCATTGCCTCAGGCGAAGGCAGTGCCGAGGTGTTTTTGGAAAAGGCCAAGTCACGCGACGACACGACGCGCCTGATGGGCTTCGGGCACCGCGTCTACAAAAACTACGACCCTCGGGCCACCATCATCAAGAAAGCCTGCTCGGACGTCCTCGAAAAGCTGGGCATCCACAGCAAGCTCCTGGAAATCGCTGTGAGGCTGGAAGAGATTGCCCTCAGCGACGAGTACTTCGTTTCGCGCCGACTCTACCCCAACGTGGATTTTTACTCGGGGATCATCTACCAGGCCATCAACTTCCCGGTCAATTTGTTCACCGCCCTGTTCGCCATGGGAAGGCTGCCAGGCTGGATCTCTCAATGGGTGGAAATGCACGACGACAAGGGCTTCAAGATCGGGCGTCCGCGACAGATTTACGAAGGAGCGACTCAACGCCCCTGGAAGCCGCTTGAAGAAAGGCTGTAAGACTCGGACCAGGGAGGATTGGCCACAGAGACACAAAGTTACACAGAGTTTCTTTTTCTTCTCCGCGTTTTAATGCCTCTGTGGCTGAAAACTTCTTCCAATCTATTTCCCCTGGGCCTCTTTGCTGTAGGTAATGGCTTGCATCATGACCGCCCCGATTAGACTCTGCAGGGCCACGTTGAACTGATTGATGTCCTGAGCGGCCAGCATGCTGTCCAAAGCGCTTTCGGTCACGGTCAGGCTTCCCAAGAGGGCTTCCTTGTTCTGAAGCAACTCTTCATTGGAAACCTCGGCTATGGCGGAGCGGGCCTCCTCCATGGCTCTGGGCCATTCCTGGGCCATCTCGCGGGGGATCCACCTGCCTTCCACATTGGTGAACTCCACTTGGCGGACCTCTCCGCCTTCCTCACCAATCTCGAGGACGGCCAGGCTTCCGTCGTTGGAGATCAATTTGACGGTGAGGTTTTGAAGCTTTTCCAGCTCATGGCGGGGGTCTTCGCTTGAGAGCGCCGCCAGCACCTCGGCCTGGGCCATCAGTTCACCGACCGTGTCGGCCAGGAATGCCTCGATGTTCAGGTCGCGCAGTTGTTCGAGGGTCGTAATCTGGCTGGAGGCGATGACGTTGAGCAAACTGACGATGCCGTCCCAGTGCTGCTCGATTTCCGGCTTTTGAGCCAGCTGCTGCGCCACCATCGGGTTGGCGAGGATGAATTCCTTTTTTTCGGACAGCACTTGGGTCGCTTTGGAAAAGACTCCAAAAGAGCGGTTCCATAGCTCGGGATCCATTTGGTCGGCGAAGTCCCTCACCAAGCCGTTGATGTCGGATTGGTAGCTGGCGGGAAGTGCCTGCCACACCACCTCGGGATGATTGGCGGCCAAACCGTCGACCACGTCGTGGACCGCTCCATCGGGACTTTGCGGCAAGCCGGCTGCAGCGCAGCTGGAAACCAGCAGCGCACTCGACAAAAACATGGATAGCATTGTTCGAAGATTGGAGGTGAATCGTTTCATTGCCTTGACCTTTCTCGACGAAAAAAGAGTGGAAACTTCGCCGGGAGCGATGCTGCCTGCCAGTGCCACTCCCTGGAGTTTTTCCGGTAATCAACTCGCTGTCCAGCACATTCCTGGATCGGCTGGGCCCTTTCTCAGGCCGTTCACTCCATTGACGAATCGGCTTGACGGATTATTAGCAGCCAGAGGTCGGGAATCGGGAAGAGTGGAGAGGCCGTAGGTTCCTCAAGGCTGCACTGAGCAAATGGGGGCGGAACACCGGATTGATCTCGACTATTGTCTCCGGCTCCCGATTCCAGACTCCTGACTCGCTCCTCTCCTTGCTCTATAATGCCAGCAGAGCGGAAGTGAGCAAGGGATCCTGGCTGGGGGGATATCGGTGAAATACCTCAAGATTGCAGCGCGTGAACTTGGCTACCTGGCGCTTTTTTTGGGCTTGGTCGTGGTGGCCTTGCCTGTCCTGATCATTCTCAGCGTCGCTCTTTTCGACACCACCACGGAGGGCATCGCTGCTGCCGAGTCCTTTCTGCGCGGATTGAGGGCTGGGCTGGAGGAGGGCCAGGGCGATAGCTGGACGGTCCTTGTCGGCCCCTACGCCATTTTCATGGCCTTGCGGCTGGCGGGGGGCGTGTGGCGCACATTGCGTGAGAAGACCCGGCGACGCCGCGTGGAGAGAGCCAGTTGAAGAACGACAGCGAAGAGAGAATCCGACGGTTTTTAAACCATCCTTTGGGATTTGTGGTCTTCCTGACCCTGGTGATCTTGTGGTTGTTGCGTTAGAAGGGTTTCGCAGCCAGGCCATTGATGCGGGCCTGGATCACCGATTCATCGGAGTCAACGGCGTCCGTTTGCACTATGTCGAGGCAGGCCGAGGGCCGCTGGTGATTCTGCTGCACGGGTTTCCCGAATTCTGGTACTCCTGGCGGCACCAGCTCAGAGCCCTTTCTCAGGCTGGATTTTGGGTCGTGGCACCCGACAT
>JANQFM010000929.1 GCA_028277865.1 Acidobacteriota bacterium | reverse complement strand
AGAAGTTCCTCACCACATTCGGCGGCCCTAATCGCCGCTGGCTGCGTTGCGCCTCCTCGAAAGATTCACGATATTGCTGCGTCGGCGCGCCTTGCCAGCAACAATTATGGCTCGCCGACTGTGATAACGAACTTCTGAGACACCCCCTAGATTCCCAGGCAAAGCCGCAAAGGACGCAAAATCAGACGCGGATCAGAAGTCCGAAATTATTTCTGGCCTTTGCGATTTTGCGGCTCTGCGTGAAATCCCCGGGGGTGTGGCAGACCTATGTGGCAGAATTCCTTCAGGAAAGGCAAAGGATGACAGCTCAGTCCCTTTTATTCGACCCTCCCGGTCAAGAGGCAGCAGCCAGCGGCGAGTACTCGATCTATCACACCGAGGCTCTGGAATGGCTGGGCAGGGCTGCTCCCAACTCGATCCAGGCCGTCGTCACGGACCCGCCCTACGGGCTCTTGGAATACAGTCGGAAAGAGCAGAAAAAGCTGCGGCGGGGACGGGGAGGCGTCTGGCGCATTCCACCTTCATTTGACGGCTGCCAGCGAAAGCCTGTGCCTCGCTTTACCGTCCTCAAAGAGAATGACCGTCAGGCGATGGAAGAATTCTTCGCCCGCTTGGCCGAAGCACTCATGCCTGCGCTGGTTCCAGGTGCCCACGTTTTCATTGCCGGCAATCCTCTGGTCACTCACCTTGTCTACGGGCCTTTCCTGCAGGCCGGTTTTGAAAAACGCGGCGAGATCATCCGGGTCGTCAAGACCTTGAGGGGAGGCGACCGGCCCAAAAATGCCCACCGGGAATTCTCCATGGTGACCGTCATGCCCAAATCCTGCTGGGAGCCGTGGGGGTTGTTTCGCAAGCCCTGCGAAGGTCGCGTTCAGGATAACCTGCGCAAGTGGAAAACAGGGGGGCTGCGAAGGATTTCAAAGAGCGAACCATTCCGTGACTTGATCGAGTCCCGTCCGGCCGGCAAGCAAGAAAGAGAGATCGCCCCGCATCCTTCGCTCAAGCCGCAATCCTTTCTCCGCCAGATTGTCAAAGCTGTCCTTCCCTTGGGCCAAGGGGTGATCTTCGATCCATTTATGGGTTCAGGTTCCACCATTGCTGCCGCTGCGGCCTGCCAACTGAAAAGCATCGGGTTGGAGAGGGACCGGCAATACTTCGAGTTGGCACAGCAAGCCATCCCCGCTTTGAGCCGCTTCAAGAGCTGAGTATGCCCAAGCCATCCGACTTCAACCCGGAAGTCGCTTTGCCTCCAGGTCTGACTTTGGCCTCTGTCAGCAAGTCGATCGAATACGTCGAGCGGCAGGCGTCGGAACTGGTCGACATTTACCTGGAGCAGCAGAATATATTTAGCGCCGTGGTGGGAATCTACGGCGCCAAGGCCTTGGACACGCACAGCATTTATGAGAAGCACAAGCACACCTCCTTGGCACAAACGCGTTTCCCGGACTTGAAGCGGCGTGGCTCCTCCGAGCCAATCCGCCCTCAGGATTGCCTGGAGTCAAAAGCAAGCAAGAGGCCCTGGGCGCTGCAGGCCCACTACGACCATGCTGGCTGGTACATCGTTTGGCGATACATGGTGGACCTCACAGAAACAATCGAAGCTGGTCAAAGCGTGATCATTTGGAGAGTGGATATAGCATTTTTGACCCAAGATGACTGGAAATACGAGGGAAGCCGCGCCGGAAAGGAGGGAGGCGGACGAACCCACACCTACGGACTCAGGCGACCCTTCAAGCGGCTCAAAGACCTGGCAGCCTACTCGCGCTCCGACATCGTCTTGAAGAGCAGCAAGCCTACTCCGCAAAATGGATCCGTCTGATCCTCCCGATCCAACTTGCGCAGGACATACCAGCAGTCTATTCTGACAGAATGAAGCAGGCAAAGCTCTTTAAGAACGGACGAAGCCATGCCGTGCGGTTACCTAAGGAATTTCGCATGCCTTGTTCAAGATTTAGTGGGGACTTCATGTCGCGGCGCGACCAAGGCCGGTCTGAATTCTTCGAATGAGATATCTGCTCGACACCAGTATTTGCGTTTACATCGTAAAAAAGAGCCCCGAGAAAGTATTCACCCGCCTTCGCAGGTTTGAATTCGGTGAGGCCGGGATCTTTGCCATTACTTTTTCGGAACTGCAGTATGAATTCCCGGAGCTTCGGGTCGAGAACTGGGCTTGATGGCTGCCATAGGTCAAACCTCCAGCAATCCTATTTCTTCTGCTGTCGGTTTGAGGCAGGCTCTGCTTCTGCTCTTTTGCCTGCCCTTTTTCGCCGCTTTGGACGTGTCTTCCATCTGGGACTCCAATGAAGCCTTCTATGTCCAGACGCCCCGCGAGATGATCGAGAGGGGCGACTGGCTGGTCCCTCATTTCAACGGCCAACCCCGCCTCAACAAGCCTCCTCTTTCCTATTGGCTGGTGGCCCTTCTTTACAAGATGTTCGGGGTTTCGGTCTACCTGGAGAGGCTCTTGATGGCCCTGCTGGCCTGCGCCTCGATTTGGGTGGTCTACCGCAGCGGAGAGATGCTCTTCGACAGCGGGACGGCCCTTTGGGGCGCCGGAATATTTGCAACCTCTTTTCGATTCCTCATCCTCTCGCGAAGGCTGCTCATCGACGTGCTCATGCTTTTTTGCGTACTGGCCGCACTCTATTTCTTCCTGCGCTGGGTACGGCAAAGGAACCCAGCCAGCTTCTTGCTCTTTTGCAGCTTCTTGGGCCTGGGATTCCTGGCCAAGGGACCGGTCGCGCTGCTGCCGGCAGCAATCGCTGCTATCTACCTGCTTTGGACGCGCCGACTGCACCGTCTGGCCGATGCCCCCTGGCTGGCGGGAGGGCTGCTGGCTGCCGTCATCGGATCCTCGTGGTTTCTGCTGCTGGGGGCGGTGCATGGCTGGCAGCCGGTAGCGGATTTCCTGCTGCATGAAAACCTGGGCCGCTTTTCCCATCTCGACTTCGGTCCCCAGCGGGGGCCGTTTTATTACCTGGCCGTCTTTTTCACCGAGTTCGCCCCCTGGGCCTTCCTCTTTCCTGCCGCCCTCTACTGGCTGTTTCGCCGACGGAACGGCCCAGGCCGGGAAACTCGGGAGGCCTTTCGCTTTCTGGGACTGTGGATCGCCGTCTACTTCATCGTCTTTTCGCTTTCGCAAAACAAGCAGGAGTACTACATCTTGCCTCTTTATCCGGCGGCGGCCCTTTGGGTGGCGGCTTATCTGCGTCGGGGCAATCCGTCCCGGGCGGCTCGCCTGCCGGCAGCGGCAGCGGCTTTGGCGGGTGCGCTGCTGATCGGCGCCCTGGCCCGCATCATCCATTCCGAGAGCCTCATCTTGTGGGTTCTGCCACCTGTTTTCCTGGCTCTGGCAGCGGTCGGGCTGCTGATCAAGCGGGTACCGGTCGCCCTGGCTGCAGCTTCGCTTTTTTACGCCGCCGCTTTCTGGATCTACTTGCCGGTTTTGGAGGAGTACAAGCCCGTGCGGCCGTTGGCCCGAACCATCCTGCAGCAGGTCGAGGGGCGACCGGAGCAGAGCTACCGAGCGGGCTATTACCGCCTCACCGCTCCCAGCCTGGCGTTTTACCTGGGGCACCCTATCCTGGAGCTTTACGAGCCCCAGGAAGCTGTGCGCCATTTGAACTCCGGCCGGACGGTCTACCTGATCCTTAAGGCCAACGACTATCAGACCTTGTCGGACTCCTATCCCGACCTGGAAATGGAAATTGTCCAGGTGCGGCCGAAGTTGTATACTACGGCGCGAAATTTGAGCAGGATCATCGGTAGCGGACGCAACGACGATTCTCACTGGACGCGCCCCGTGTACCTGGTGAGGAGCGCACAGCAAAAGGGCGAATGAGTTTTTGCAGGATTTGGCAATATCGGTCGTCATCCCTGTCTACAACGAGCGAGAGAGCCTTGAGGCCCTCTACGGCAGCCTCAAGCGGGTCCTCGACCCTCTGGGACGATCCTACGAGATCCTTTTCATCGACGACGGCAGCCAGGATGCCAGCGCGGCCATCCTGAAGGGACTGGCCCAATCGGATCCGACGGTCCGCCTGCTGGAATTCACCCGCAACTTCGGCCAGACGGCAGCCATCGCCGCCGGGTTCGAGCATGCCCGAGGTGAAGTGATCATCCCCTTGGATGCCGACCTGCAAAACGATCCGTCCGACATCCCCCGCATTCTGGAGAAGCTGGAGGAAGGCTATGACGTGGTCAGCTGCTGGCGCAAGAACCGCCGGGATCCCCTCTTCACACGCGTTTTGCCTTCCAGGGTCGCCAACCGGCTGATCAGCTGGATCAGCGGCGTGAGGCTGCACGACTACGGCTGCACCCTCAAGGCTTACCGATACGACGTGGTGCGCCACATCCGTCTTTACGGCGAGATGCACCGCTTCATCCCCATCTTTGCCGACTGGGCCGGCGCCAGGGTGAGCGAAATCCCCGTCCAGCACCATCCCCGCCGTCACGGATCCTCCAAGTATGGCCTGAAACGCACTGTCAAGGTGCTGTTGGACCTGATCACCATCAAGTTCCTGGGAAACTACTCCACCAAGCCCATGTACCTGTTCGGCGGACTGGGGCTGCTCAGCTTTGCAGGCGGCAGCCTGGCCAGCTTTTTGACCCTTTACCAGAAGTTCTTCGAGGGCGTGAAGGCCCATCGCAATCCCGTCCTGCTGATTTCCTTTTTCCTGTTCATCGTGGGAGTGCAATTCATCCTCTTCGGCCTGGTGGCCGAGATGATCGCCCGGACATATCATGAAGCCCAAGACAAGCCGATCTACATTCTGCGTCGGCCTTCCAAACAGGGGAAGTCCGACCGGCGAACCTTTCCCCAGGACGCGTCGTCCGGAGGGCAAGGCGCCGGATCGGCCTCGCCGCAACCGGAACAGCCTCGGGTCGCGTCCGCCTCTGCCCGCGCCCGCAGCGATTGACAAACCACAAAGATCTGATCCGCCCAAAGGAGTGCCATGGAACTGGTCGAGTCGATAATCGAGAGCCTGAGCGATTTCATCACCTCCTACATCGTGCCCGAGGAACTCATCATCTTCACCCTGCTGGGGACGGGCCTGTTTTTGACCTTGCGGCTGGGATTCATCCAGCTGCGCCGCTTCCGGCACGGTGTGGCGGTGGCTTCCGGGAAGTACGATGACCCCGATGACCCCGGGGATGTCACCCATTTCCAAGCCCTCACCACCGCCCTGTCGGCCACTGTAGGGGTGGGCAACATCGCCGGGGTGGCCATCGCCATTCACTGGGGCGGGCCGGGAGCGCTTTTTTGGATGTGGATGACGGCCTTTTTGGGCATGGCGGTCAAGTACTCGGAGGTAACCTTGGCCCTCAAGTACCGTCATGTTGAGAAAGGTCCCACCAAAGTCTGGCAGGGGACGGTCTCGGGCGGCCCCATGTATTCGATCGAAAAAGGGCTGGGGAAGCGCTGGAAGCCGTTGGCGGTCTTTTTCGCCCTGGGCCTGCTGCTGACTTCCTTCCTGACCGGCAACGCTGTGCAGGCCAACACCATCAGCGACCTTTTCGGCACCGAATTCGGCGTACCCGGCTGGATCGTGGGACTGATCACCTCGGCCTTTGTGGCCCTGGTCATCTTCGGGGGGATCCGGCGCATCGGACGTGTCACATCCGTGCTGGCACCCATGATGGCCGCTGTTTACGTGGCAGGCGCGCTCACCATCCTGGCACTCAATGCGGGCCAGATCCTTCCCACCTTTGGACGTATCTTCAGCGAGGCCTTCAATCCCGTCAGCGGAGTGGCCGGGGCTGGGGCCGGGGCTTTTCTGATGACCATCCTATGGGGCGTCAAGCGGGGGCTCTTCTCCAACGAGGCCGGACAGGGTTCGGCCCCCATCGCCCACTCGGCGGCCCAGACCGAAGAGCCGGTCTCCGAAGGCGTAGTGGCATTGCTGGAACCATTCATCGACACGCTGGTCATCTGTACCCTGACCGGCCTGGTACTGATTATCACCGGTGCCTGGGACGCCCGAATCCCCACGACTTTGGAGCTGGCTTCGGGCGATACCACCTACATCGTGCGAAACGATCAGGGCGGTTTTGACGAGGTCGCCCCACCCGCTTCGATCCCGATCCAAGACGGCAATCCCGCCTACCCGGACCCGCGATCTGCACGCTACGCCTGGCACGATGTCGCGGTGGATCGCTTTTTCACCGACCCGGAGCAGCAGCAGCCCTTCAGCGGCGAGATCCGCCCCGCAGAAGGTGTGGCGGTGGGATTGGACGGGCAGCGCTACGATGTCCTTTACGGCGACGCGGCCGAGACCGGCGCACCCCTCACAGCCTTGGCCTTCGGACGTGGTTTGCCCTACGGCGATTGGGGCCGCTTCATCGTCATCATCAGTGTGGCGCTGTTTGCCGTCTCGACAGCCATCTCCTGGAGCTATTACGGGGATCGCTGCGCCAACTATGTTTTCGGCGCCAGCGCCATCATCCCCTTCAAGTGCGTTTACATCATCTTCCACTTCATCGGTGCGACGGCTGCCCTGCAGGTGATCTGGGACTTTGGCGACGTGGCCCTGAGCATCGTCACCATCCCCAACCTGCTCTCGCTCATCCTGCTCTCGGGGGTGGTGGTCAAGACTTCCAAGTCCTATTTCGAACGTCAGCCCTGGTTGAAAGACGAATAGTGTGCCGCCCCGAAGGAGGGGAAGGGATGCGCTATTCTTTGGCTCCACCGAATCTAGCAAGAATCCAAGATTTCGGCGACACCAGCCAAGTGCCTCGTCAGCCTTGAATCTCTACGATTTCTGATCGGTCCTAATGCCGATCTATGCGTTAGGATGGCGTCAATTCCGAAAGCGTGAGATCCTGCTTCCATGCCAAAGTTTGCCCTGCGGCGTGAATTGAACCTGCTGGACGCCCTGATGATCAACGTGGGCGTCATTCTGGGCTCCGCCATCTTCCTGGTCCCCTCCAGCATCGCCGCCCAAACGGGCACCCCCTGGATGGCCGCCTCGGTGTGGGTCGTGGCGGGCTTCATGTCCTGGTGCGGAGCGGTGACCTTTGCGGAGCTGGCCACCCTCTTTCCCAGGGCCGGCGGCCAGTACGTCTACTTGGAGCGCGCCTATCATCCCTGGCTGGGCTTTCTTTACGGCTGGACCCTCTTTGCCGTCATCCAGACGGCTTCGATCGCCGCCGTTGCAGTGGCCTTTATGACCTATCTGGCCTATTTCTTCCCCTTATCCGACCATGGGATCAAGCTGGGATCAGTGCTCCTGATCCTGGGGCTGACGGCCTGGAACTGCCGGAGCCTTCGTCTGGGCGCAACCACTCAGAACATCACCACCTTCATCAAGCTCGCTCTGCTGGCCCTGATCGTCCTGGCTTGCTTCGCCTTCGGCGGGGAGGGCTGGTCGGCCTTCTCCGCCTTTCGCCCCCGATCCGCCGGCGGATTGACCGGTTATACCCTGGCCCTTGTGGCGGCCTTGTGGGCTTTTGAAGGCTGGATCAGCATCACCTACATGGCGTCGGAGGTCCGGCGCCCTCAGCGCAACCTGCCCCGCTCGATTTTTCATTCCGTGCTGCTGCTGAGCGGGATGTACGTGCTGGTTCAGCTCGCCTTCACCTACGCCCTTCCGCCTGAGAGGCTGTTTGTCTCCGAGCGGGTGGCTTCAGAAGCGGTCGAGGGCATATTGGGGCCGCTGGGCGGCGCATTGGTGGCCCTGGCGGTGGTCATCTCCTGCTTTGCCACCGACAACGGCATGATCCTCTCCGGCGCCCGCGTC
>JANQFM010000927.1 GCA_028277865.1 Acidobacteriota bacterium | reverse complement strand
TGCGCAGATCCTGGATCTGGCGTCCGAAACTGTCCTGCAGCATGGGGTCCAGTCTACGGGAAGCGGAGCGGAAGCAGCAAGGGGAGAGGCAACCGCAGATCAAAAGGGGAGAGAGCAGTGAGAAGAGGGGGTGGAGATGCGCGAAAAGGCATGAGATACTGCCTTTCCATGTCACTGGTTGAGATTGCTTCCGACCTGCGCAAGGCGCTGCGTCCCCTGCGCTTCGGGCCTCCGGTCACACACGTCTACAACCCTTTGGAGTACGCCTGGGAACCGCATCGGCTTTATCTGACAAGACACGGCTCATCGCCCAAGGAAGTGGTGCTGTTCGGGATGAACCCCGGCCCCTGGGGAATGGCCCAGACGGGGGTGCCTTTCGGGGAGGTCAACCTGGCTCGGGACTGGTTGGGACTCGAGGCGGAGGTGGGAAGGCCGGAAAACGAGCACCCCAAGCGTCCCGTGCAAGGATTCGGCTGCCCACGCAGCGAAGTGAGTGGACGGCGCATCTGGAGCTGGGCGCGGGAATCGTTCGGAACCGCCCGGCGTTTCTTTTCCCGCTTCTTCATCGCTAATTACTGCCCGCTGCTCTTTTTGGAAGAGACGGGACGAAACCGCACTCCCGACAAGCTGCCCGTTGCTGAAAGGAAACCGTTGCTCGAGATCTGCAACGCCTCCATTCGCCGATCGGTCGAAGTCCTGAAGCCCCGCTTCGTGGTGGGGGTCGGGCGCTTTGCCGAGCAGCAGGCGCGTCAGGCCCTAACGGGAATGGATGTTCAGATCGGAACCATCCTGCACCCCAGCCCCGCCAGCCCGGCAGCCAACCGCGGCTGGAGCGAACAGGCCACCCGGCAATTGCAGGGGATGGGGATCGAGATTGGCGGATGACAGAGGAGTACCGCCATTCAGTCATGTTTGCTCAGACGCGCTGTCAAAAGCGGCAACTCTGACTCTGGAACATCGGCAAGGCTTGCGGCAGCCAGAGTAAGGAATCTGGAGGGGGACGGAGCAATATCCACGTCCTCGCCATAGTGACGGCGCAATAGCGCAATTACCTGAGCCTCGAAAGTGCGCCCGCAGCGTTCAGCGTCAGAGGCAAGCCTATCGCGAAGCGAAGCCGGAAACTGAATGGTGCGGGCTACGAGGGTGCCGGAACGGCTCTTTGAACTCGATTTGGCCATAAACAAGGTAGTATCAAATTGTTGAAAGCAAGGCAGTTGGCAGTCGAAGAGCTTAGATCAAAGTCTCGAGAGCCCCCTCCGATTCTGAACTGACAACTGGCAACTGACAACTCTCCCCCTTCATCCCCCGATCGTCCTGGCCAGATAAGCCTTGAGCCGTTTCCAGGCGTCCAGGGCGGGTTGGGTGGCTTTATCAGGGTCGCGTTCCACGTAGAGCCAAAAGCCGTGGCCGACCTCATCGTAGATGTGGACGTCGTTGGGGACTCCGGCTTGGCGCAGGGCTGCTACGAACCTTTCCACCTGCTGTGGAGGAATGCCGCCGTCCAGGGCGCCGAAGGTGCCATAGACCTCGTGGTGGATGCGCTTCATTTGCTCCGGGTCGTCCAGTAGCCGTCCGTAAAAGATGGCCGTTGCCTGGTGGTTTTCGCCGCCCAGGGCGTAGCTGAGGGCCACGCCGCCTCCGAAGCACCATCCGATGGTGGCGATCTTCCCGGACACGTCCGGGCGTTGGCGCAAGAAGCCGGCGGCGGCGTTCAGGTTTGCGATGATCTTGGCCTCATCGGCCCGGACTTCGGACACCAAAGCCCGATTCTCTTGACGATTGCGACCGGTGCGCCCCGAATAGAGGTCGGCCGCCAGGACCACATACCCCTCAGACGCCAGCAGGTCGGCCACCTGCCGGATGCGGTCCACCAACCCGTTCCATTCGTGGATCAGGATGACCCCTCCGAAGGGTCCCGACCCCTCGGGGACGGCCAAATAGCCCTTGGCTGCCGGATCGCTGGAAAAGTAGGCCACCGACTCTCCTTGAGGCGGACCGCCTTTTCCAAGCAGCACAGCCGGAACTTCACCCGATCCTGCCGTCTGCCCCTCGAAGGCGGCAAAAGCCCAAACGATCCCGCCCGCCAGCAAGGCTGCAATTCCGGCCCAAAGCACCCATCTTCGACCCTCCATAATCTCTCTCCTTTTCGCGTCCTTTGTTGTCAGCCCCTCACTTGCCGACCCGCCAATTCGCGCACACCCGATTCGATACGCCCCACCAATTCCGGCAAAGCTTCCCGAGTCACCGAACAAAAGGCCACCCGCAAGAAATTGGGCTGAATGGAAATCAGCCCCGTGTCATGCGAGTCGAGCAAGTGAAGCCGCACCTGATCGGCCTTCAGCCCCAGCTCTTGCGGCAGTTCGATCAAGGAAAAACAGCCCGAATTGAAAGGCATGGGCCGCAGCAGTCCGCGATCGACTTCGGCCAGCGCTTGATGCAGCACCTGACAGCGGCCTTTCAGCAACTGACGCACCTCCTCGACCTGCTCTTGAATCGAGCCGTCCTGCAGAGCTTGCATTAAGAGGATCTGGCTGGTGGCCACCGGCGAACCCAGGGTGGCCCTCAGCAGGCAAGTCACCTTGCTCTCCAGTGCTTCAGCCGCTTCGGATTCGGGCTCGAAGGCAAAGGTGAGAAAACCGACCCGTCCGCCGAAGAAGTCGAATTCCTTGGTGGCGCCGTCCACCTTGACCGGAATCAGGTTGTCGTGCAGCCCGATCAGATCCCAAAAAATCGACTTGCGGGGAACCCCCGGCGCATAGACCAGCCCTGCATAGGCATCGTCGCAGATCACCACCAGGGGACGCTTGTCAGCCTGGCCGGCCAGCGAGTTGCAAAGGGCTTGGCGTTCTTTTACGGTTGCCGAATAGCCGCCGGGATTGGAAGGCAGGTTGATAATGGCCACGGCGGGCTGCCCGGCAGGTACTCCATGCAGGGCTTCGCCAATGGCCTCGGTGTTGTAGCGCCCTTTTCGGTAGGCCGGTGCAGTCACCATGCGGGCGCCGCGGCGCAATCCGAATGACTGCCGGTAATTTCCCCAATACGGCTGGGAGACCGCCACGGGTGTCTCCGGGCCCGCGAAAAGATCGGCCACCATCGAGAGTCCATGGGTCAGCCCGACC
>JANQFM010000720.1 GCA_028277865.1 Acidobacteriota bacterium | reverse complement strand
GCATCCCTGCGGGCTCTGTACTCCCCGACCGGGCACTGGCTGGCGGCAAACGAATCCAGACTCCGGAGCCTGCAGGGATGCGGGCGCTCCCGGCGGCTGATTATACGTGGTCAAATCCTTTCTCCTTCAATCCTCCAACAGTAAACTCTTACCCCTTCCGACCTCTTTCCTCCTACTGATGCCGCATTGCCTCGACGGGGCGGATCCAGGCTGCTTTGAGGGCCGGATACAGCACCGCCAACAGGACGATGAGCAATAACATAGCCAAAGGCCCCCTGAGGGTTGCGGGAGTGTAGATGCCGTACCAGACGGGACGCATTGCCAGTCCCATGGCAGACATTCCGCCCAGCCGGCCCACGTCTATGCCGACCGTGCCCAGGTACCACATGCCGGGCAGGGCCAGCGCCACACCGGCGGCGATGGCGATGGCGACCTGAATGGCGCTCTCGGCCAGAATCAGCTGGACCACCAGCAGGGGGCCGCTCCCCAAAGCCTTGAGCACCCCGAACTCGCGAATGCGCTCGAAGACCGCCATCAGCATGGCGTTCAAAATCAGGATCCCGACCGCCACATAGATAATGAAAAAGATGACCAGGATCATGCTCTGAGTCGACTCCAGCATGCTGGCGACCACCGGCATCAACTCCTTCCAAGTCGAAACCTCCAGCCCGGCGGCGATTTCTTGTACGGTAGCTGCAGCTGCTGCCAATTCCACGCCTTCGGGACGGCGCACGATCAGTTGGTGGACAGCTTGCGGGAAAAGCATCAGTTCTCGGAAAGCCTCGGCATTCATGAAGATCGCGCTGCGATCGGTGCCATCGGCTATCCCCATCAACACTCCCCTCACGGTGTACAGGTCATTGGCGATGCTCCCGTCGGCCGCCTGACCGATGACGACCAGTTCATCGCCCGGCTTCACTTCCAGCGCCCGGGCCAAGCGCCGTCCCATGACAACGCCCGAGGGATGGGCAGGGTCCAGCCAGGCGCCTTGGGCGACCTTCCGGCCGATCAGGGTGACCCGGGCATCCCGCTGCACGTCTACGCCCCGCACGGACACCCCGGCAGAAAAATCTCCGGCTGCGGCCAGCCCCCCGGCGAGCAGGCGTGGGCTGGACGGGTATCCGGCTTCGTCCAGCCGTGCCATCAGGGTCTCGGGCGCTTCAATGGCGGTGTAGATGGAAGGCTTGTCCAGGTATCCGACCGCGAAGACCTGCATGTCGCCCACCTCAAGGTCAAGAATGTCGTCCTGCATGCCTTGCAGGTAGCCCGTGACCAAGCCCGAGTAGAGGATTTCCACGAAGAGCGCCAAGGTCATGGCCGCGATCGTGACAGTGGATCGGCGCTTGTTGCGCCACACGTTCCTCCAAGCCATCTTAAAGACACTCAAGCCAGTCCTCCTTTCACCTCCTGCCTGCTTCAGGCTTCTCCGCAACAGCAGCATGAGCAACAGGTGGCTGTCAGGGAATAGGCGGAATCGATCCAGATCAGCAAAAAATGCATGGCGAGCAGCGAGGCGGCCAGGTATGCAGCCGAGGCCAACAAAAGGTAAAGGGCCATCTGGCGACCAGTACCTCCCTGGGCATTCTAACACGCACAAAACCTGGCTTTTCGCCGCTGCCTCGAACCGGCATTGGACTGCCGATTGATGGAACACGGAACAGGGGACACGGAACAAGGAAGAGGGCCGGAAGGCAAAAGATCTCTGGATCTTCCCGTTCTTCCATTTTCCTTACCCCGACTCCGAATAGATGCGGTGCTAGAATGGATTTGGGTGGACTAGGCGGATGCCGAGCCTTTCCACTCCGACAGGGGACAGGCCGCCTGGAGGGATGGCGGTTCAGCCTTCCCGATCTGGGAATCGAAAAGG
>JANQFM010000874.1 GCA_028277865.1 Acidobacteriota bacterium | reverse complement strand
TTCCCATCTCTGGTCTGAGGCGCTGCCTCGCGAGGCTAATAGGGCCGGATGATGAGGTCCGGCCAGCAATGCAACTCTTCCGGATCGCTTTCATCCCAGTCCCGTTCGTCCAAGCCGATGCCCGGCCTGGTCGGTAATGCCGACCGTGCAGGGGCGAACTTGGGGTCCAGGATGCGGGCGATCTGGTCGCGGACATCCTCCAGGTGAACGCGCGTGGCCGCATTGTCGACGCTGGAAAGGCCCGCTGCGATCTGGCGGTCGATGCTGCGCAAGTCGCCGCGCAAGAAGGAGCGCATTTCGCCGCCGCCGGCGTTTTGGCCGTTGAGGCGCGAATTCACCAGCCCCAGGTAATGGCGCTGCAAGTTGCGCCTGAAGGCGTCAATGGACGGTGACTTCGAGTAGATCTCCCCCCAGATTCCCTGGCGCAGATCCTCCATGAACTGGGCGGGCGAATAGGCCGCCGTTCCGCCCAGAGCCTCCTGTTCGGCCAGACGGGTGAAGCGGGCGCTGCTGAGCAGAGAAGAGAGAACTCTCCGCTGGCTGTTCCCGATGCGGGACAGAACGCCCGAGGGCTCGATCCGGCGCAGGATTTCAGGACGGATGAGGAATTGCGGCTTGCCGAAGGCGTTCCGGCTGAGGAAGCTCACCGCCTCGGCCTGACGCTGCCGGGGAACCGGCTCGAAGCGCACTCCCTGCTGGCCGGCGTGCTTTTGCTGCGAGTGAAAGCCTCCCACCAGTGCCGTCACATGCACCATTTCGCGCACCCATTGCCCCAGCAGGCGTCCGTAGAGCTCCTCCAGGTCATCCCAGTTCTCACCCGGTTTGGCTGAGGCCTCCAGCAGCAGGTCGGCCACCCGTTCCAGGTTTTTGAGCCCCAGAGCTGTGGCCTGGACGGCGTCGGCATCCCCGACCGCTTCGGTCAGGTCGCCGGGGTCCGATCCTCGGGCGCCGGCTGTGGAAAAGCGCAGCCAGGGCTTCTTGTCCTGCTCCCTGATCCAGCGGTCGAGGGTCTCTTTTTCCTCGTCAGCCGACGAGGCTTCGGGAATCGGCTTGTAGCCCCACATGGTGGCCCAAATGTCGTAGGGCCCGATCTTGGGGATCAGATCCTCGACAGGGATCCCGTCCTCCGGCTGAGCCACATAGTTGAAACGGGAGTAGTCCATCAAGGTGGGTGTATGACTCATGGTGGCCACCCACTGAGGATCGCGGACCTTCTCCAGAGGGTAGGTGGAGCTGGCTTTCATATTGTGGCGAAAGCCCAGGGTATGGCCCACCTCGTGCGCCACCACGTATTCCAGCAGGACTCCCATCAGGTCATCGGGGAAAGGCAGCTTTTGGGCACGCGGGTCCAGCGGCGCCACCTGCAGGAAATACCAGGAGCGAAGCAGGTTTTGAACATTGTGGTAGAACTGGATGTCCGACTCCAGGATCTCTCCCGTGCGCGGGTCGTGGACGTGGGGCCCGCTGGCGTTTTCGACGTCCGAAGGCAGCCAGCGGATCACCGAGTAGCGGGCGTCTTCGGGGTGCCACTCGGGATCCACATCAGGCGAAGGCGCTTCACTCGCGATGATGGCCTTCTTGAATCCGGCCGCTTCGAACGCCGCCTGCCACTTTTCGACTCCCTTCTTGACATAGGGCACCCACTTTTGGGGCGTGGCGGGGTCGATCCAGTAGACGATGGGCTGGACAGGCTCGGAGAGCTGTGCGGCGGGATCTTTCTTTTCCAGCCTCCAGCGGGTGATGAAGCGCCTTTGGACGGCCTTGTGCTCCTGGCGTCCGAAGTCGGTCTGGCGCATGCTGAAGTAGCCCACCCGCTCATCATAAAGCCTGGGCATCATGGGCTCTTCCGGAAGTTTGAGCATGCTGAAGTGCAGCAGCAGCGTGGCACTGCCGGACGGCATCCCGCGCCGCCGCGTTTGCGGCTGAGGCCTTCCAGGCGTTCGATTGTTGGCGGGCGGCTTGGTGTATGTGTGGGTGGCGCGGACTTCGATGTTGCGCGGGAAGGAAAGGATCTCATCGACGAAGGAACGCTTCTTGTCCATGGCCCGCGCCTGCAGACGGGAGCGGGCGCTGAATTCGGCCACTTCGGCGTTGTAAAGCGGAGTCACTTCAATGACCGGCGCACCATCCGGGCCGAGCGCCCGGATGGGGAAGACTTGAATGATGGTGTCGTTATTGGCTGATTCCACCGCTTTGGCGATGGGCAGATCCTTGTCGGCCACGATGCTGTAGGAGACATTGCGCAGCAGGATCTTGTCGCCCCTGCGCTGCCATCGAACTACCCGGGTGCCCAGCTTTTGCCCTCCGTAGCCGACTCCCCGGGTCGTCTTGGCAATACGGCTGACCCAGAGCAATTCACGGTCCAACTCGCTTTCGGGGATCTCGTAATAGTACTTTTCCTTGATCTTATGGACAGTGAAAAGCCCCTCGTCCGACTCAGCCTCTTCAGTGATGACCTTGTCATAGGGCTTGATCCCGCCCTCATCCCGCTCCCCTCCCCGGCGGGGACCGGCTCTTTGATTGTCGGAGGGCTTGTTGTCCTCCTTTTTCTCTGTCGGATTTTCCTCCTTTTGCGGCTCTTCTTGCCAAGCCTTCAAAGGCGGCGATGCGATGATGCTCAGCCCACCCCAAAGCAATAGGGACAGAAAAAGCGCCAAGCATTGACTGGGTCCCGGAAAGCGTTTCATGCAACCCTCCTTTCGACGTCCTGTGAGTTTCGCTTGCCCTTGGAAGTACTCCGAAT
>JANQFM010000873.1 GCA_028277865.1 Acidobacteriota bacterium | reverse complement strand
AGGCGGCCAGAAACTGAAAGTTGTAGGCCTGCTCTGAAAAGCGGAACTGGGCCTGAAGCCCCAGCGATTCCACGGCATCGATCCAGAAGGAAGGCGGGCGCTCGAAGCAGTGGAATCGCTGGGGCTTCAGGCCCAGTTCCGCTTTTCAGAGCAGGCCTACAACTTTCAGTTTCTGGCCGCCTTCCCCGCTGCCGGCAACGAACATCGCTTGAGGCGCCTGCAGCACGATTACTTCTCGGACCAGCCTGACTTCATCGAAGTGTCCGGCCCCCTGCAAGCCCTGCCTCGCAGCGGATGGTCCCCATTGGGCAAGGAGGGACGCAGCATCCAAGGAACCTGCGCGGCAGCCTACTTGCTCAACCGCCGCAAGGAACCACTTCGGGTGAGGGGGCAGTTGACCATGAAGCCGGGAGACTATGCGGCGTTGCGAGTCCTTTGGAACAGCCAGGTGATTGGAGAATTCTTCCCCGACGCACAGCCACTGGAGGGAACCTTCGATCTGCAGGAATTCCTGCTCCCCGCAGGCGGTCACCACCTTTTCTTCGAACCGCTCTCACCGGACGCCAAGCTGAACATCCAGCACATCCGATTGGAAGCCCAACAGGCAGACTCCGCTCAACTGACCCGGACACTTCCCTTCGACCTGTATCAGCGCTACCGGATGGCCCAAGAAATTTCCCGGCACCTGAAGCCCGCCACGGCGCTTGACTGGGGAGGCGTCATCGGGGACGACCGGGGCCACCTGGCAGTATCGGAAGATTTCCTTTCGCCATCGGGGGCCCGAATCACGTCGGCCGACGTCCGCCATTGCGACCATCCCCGCCACATCCCGTTGACACCCGAGGCGGAATGGCCCGAAGGCCGAACCTTCGACCTGGTTGTGTCGCTGGACGTGCTGGAGCACATCCCAAACCCTCAACGCCTCGACTTTCTGAAGAAGCTGGACCGCATGGCCCGGCGATGGATCATACTGGGCGCTCCCTTCGCTTCACCTCAAGTCGAGGCGGCCGAGGACCTGCTGCGGGAAGGGCTGATGGCCACACAACGATTCTTGAAGGAGCACCGCGAGTTGGGGCTGCCTGGCAAACAAGCCGTCCGAGAATACTTCGGCCATCAGAAAGGCTACCAACTGATGACCTTCCCCAATGGCTGGCTGCCCCGCTGGATCGAATGCCAGACACTGACCCAGCATTATTTCGCGTTGGACGACTACCATGCCGCGACGCTCTTCAATCGCCTTTGCAACCAGCGCTTCTACGCCGACGACCTGCGCGAACCGTCCTACCGAACGCTGTTCCTGATCTGCAAAGAGCCCCTGCCGGACGAACTCAGCACCCAACTGCGCAGTCGGCTATCGGCGGAGGCTGACCCGGATCGCTTCCTTTCTTCCGACCCGGCCTTCCTGAACCTTCAGCAACGCATCCTGAAACTGCACCAGCGCCGCCGCTCGGCCTGCCGGGACGCTCATTTCCTCATAAAGGAAAGGGAAAAGCACATCGCTTTGCTGATGGAGACGGTTGAAGAATTGAGAAGGCTCAACCGGGCACCGCTTCACAAGATCATCCTCAGACGGCTTCGAGGGCAGCAATGAGCATCGCCGACCCGTCAAACAGCCCTGATGAACCTTCAGGTGCGCCGCTGGTCACCGTAGCGGTGATCAACTATAAAGGAGAAGAGTATCTTCAAGAGCTGCTCGGCTCATTGCGCCAGCAGACTTTTCGCGACTTCGAAACCCTGCTCATCGACAACGACTCACAGGACGGCAGCCTCGATTTGGCGGGCCGGGAATTCCCCGAAGTCCGCCTCTTGCCCCAAGAAAAGAACCTGGGCTTCGCCCCGGCGGCCAACCTGGCCGCCCGCCATTCCAATTCGGAGTTTTTGGCGCTGCTCAACACCGACCTGCGGCTGGACCCCGTTTGGCTGCAGGAGCTGGTCGGAATTGCCCTCGGCGAAGCTTCGATCGCCGCCGTGGCATCCAAGCTGCTCCTTTACCACGACCCTCGGCGCCTGAATGGGGTGGGAGGAGAGATGAACCGGCTGGGATTCACCTGGGACCGGGGCATGTTCGAAGAGGACAGGGGGCAGTATGACCGCAGTGCCCAGGTTTTCTTCGCCTCGGCAGGCGCCGCACTCTTCCGGCGCAATCTCTTCTTGCAAGCCAGCGCTTTTGACGAACGCTTCTTCATGTACCACGAGGACGTCGACCTGTGCTGGCGATTCTGGATCATGGGCTACCAGGTGGTCACCGCCCCTCGGGCAGTGGCCTACCACCACTTCGGCGGATCGACCCGCAAGGAGCAAGGCATGTCCTGGCGCGAGGGGATCGGCGAACGGAACAGCCTGCGTTCGATCTTGAAAAACGTGGAAGCCCATCAACTCCCCGGCATCCTGTGGGAACTGCTGCGACTGCCCTACGGACCCCGTCGCAAATGGCGGCAACTGCTGGCCTTCCTATGGAACCTGATCCATTTGCCGGAGACCCTTCGGCTGCGCCGAAGCATCCAGAAAAGGCGTCGGCGCCGCGACCGGGAGCTCCGCTATCTTGTTGTACAATTGCGCGATGTGCCCCTGCGCCTCTGAGGTTTCGGTGGTTACGGTCAACTGGAACGGCCGGGAGCACCTGAGAAACTTGCTTCCCTCCCTTCAAGCCCTGCAATGCAAGGAAGTACTGGTGGTCGACAACGGCAGCCGGGACGGGTCGCAGGAGTTCGTCCGCAAGAGCTATCCCCATCTGCGCCTGATTGAAAACCCCACCAATCAGGGCTTCGCCCATCCTTGCAACCAAGGCGCCAGGGCTGCCTCGGGACGGGTCGTTGCCTTCATCAACAACGATATGCGGGCCGACAGCGGCTGGCTGGACGAAGCTCTGCCCCTGCTGCAGGGGCCGGTGGCCTGCGTAGCCTCACGCATCCTGGACTGGGACGGCCAGAAGATCGACTTCAACGGCTCGTCGATGCAGTACCTGGGCTTCGCGCTGCAAAGGGATCTGGGACGGCTGGAGGAAGAGGTGTCGCACCAAGAGCGCATCCTCTTTCCCTGCGGCGGCGCGTTTCTGGCGGATCGGGAGGTATTCTTGCAAGTGGGCGGGTTCGACGCCTCCTACTTTGCCATCTTTGAAGACGTCGACTTGGGCTGGCGCCTTTGGCTGAGCGGGCACGAGGTGGCCTTCGCTCCCCGTTCCAAGACATTCCACCGGGGCCACGCCACCTTCGAGCTGCACGCCAACGCCAAAATGCGCTACCTGATGCACCGCAATGCCCTGATGACCATTTTTAAGAACTACCAAGAGGAGAATTTCCAGCGCATTGTGCCCCTTGCCTTGCGAATGGCCGTCAAGAGGGCGGTCTTGCTTTCAGGGGTCCGCAAGGAGAGCTTCTACCTGTGGGCCCAGGCCCGTCGAGAGCTGCGCTCAGGCGATCCTCTGGTCCAGGACAGGTGGATCGACGCCCTCAATCACCTGGTTGCGCTGGACGACGTCTTGGAGAAGCTGCCCCGCCTGATTCAGCAGCGACGCCAAATCCAGGCTCTCCGCAAGCGTCCTGACGCCGAGATCCTTGATCTGTTCAAAGACCCCATGCGACAGATCGTCGAGGATGTGGAATACGATATGGAAGAAGCCTCCTGGATGGAGTCGCTGCAACTGGACCAACTCTTTCGGAAACGCTTGGACGGCTCGTCCCTGCAGGAGCGTTGGGGTGAAAAGCTGCAGCAGGTTCGCGCCGAGCTGGATGCCGCCCAGTGGCTGGCCAACACAGCCTGGCAGCACCCGCCCGCGCCATCGCGCCCCGGGCTGGGCAGCCTGCTGAAGAGCCTGCGCCGCCACGGCCTGCGAATCACCTTCAACCGGATCCTGCAACGGGTGCGCCATGGATCTTAGCGTCGTCATTCCGACATATAACCGGGCACAAGTGCTGGGCAGGACGCTGCGGGCTCTGGCGGAGCAGGCGGGGGGATCTGTTGGCAGTTGGCAATTGCCAGTTGGCAGTTCAGAGGGAACAAGCCCAAGGTCCAAGGCCCAAGCCCCAAGGCCTTCGCTCGAGCCTACAGCCTACAGCTTACAGCCTTCCCCCTCCAATCTTCCCTTCTGCTACGAAGTCCTGGTGGTGGACGACGGGTCGCAGGATGAGACACGGCAGGTATGCCGGGACATGGCTGAGCAATTTCCAGTCCCCTTGCACTACCTGCATCAGCCCAACCAAAAGCAGGGTGCGGCACGCAACCGAGGCGCACGCAAGGCTCAAGGGAGATGGCTGGTCTTTTTGGGGGACGACACGGTTCCTCAACCCGATTTTTTGTCCGAACACTGGCGCAGCCATCGACAGCAGGAAGAAGCATTGGCCGTCATCGGCTATACGACCTGGGCGCGGGAGTACCCGGTGACGCGCTTTATGGAATATATCGGCGAGCAGGGCTGGCAGTTCGGCTTCTCCCTGATCGATGACCCGCAGGACGTCCCCTTCAATTTCTTTTACACCAGCAACCTTTCCCTTTCACGGCGGTTTTTTCTGGATTCCCGGGGATTTGACGAAGACTTCCGCGAGTACGGCTGGGAGGACATTGAACTGAGCCTGCGCCTTAAGAAAAGGGGGATGCGCCTGGCCTACAACCCGCACGCACTGGCCTTCCACCACCACCCCACCTCATTGAGGTCATTTCTCAAGCGCCAGCACAAGGTCGGCTACTCGGCCTGGACCTTTCACCTCAAGCATCCCGAAATGGCCTCCTTCCTCAATACCAGCCGGCTGCCGCTTTACTCCCGGCGCCAGCGGCTCAAGATGGCTCTTTTGAAGTGGCTTTGCCTGCTGACCGAAAAGCGCAAGCGGCCTGATTTGAGCCGCTACTACCCCGACCTGCTCAGCTACCACTACAACCTGGGCCTGATCAAAGCCTGCGATGAATAAGCCGGAGCGACACAAAGACCGTCTGACTGTCATTATTCCCAGCTACAACGGCCGGGATCTGCTGCGGGTTTGCCTCACTTCGCTGCAAAGGCAGACCCAAAGCTGCTCGGTGCTGGTGGTGGACGACGGCTCGACTGATCAGACAGCCCGCATGGTCGAGCAGGAGTTCGCGCCCTTCCAGTGCCTGCGCTCACCCCGCAACGAGGGCTTTGTGCGGGCCGTCAACCGGGGGCTGGGCTACTGCCGAACCGAATTCGCCGCCCTGCTCAACAACGACACCGAAGCCGATCCCGGATGGGTGCAGGCCGGCTTGAGAGCCTTCCGTCAGCACCCTGAGTACTGGTTTTTCGCCTCGCGCCTCATTCAGTATCACGACCGCTCCCGATTGGACGGGGCCGGGGACTGCTATGGGCGCAGCGGGCTGCCGCTGAAGCGGGGGCACGGCAAGCCGGTTTCCGAGGCGGAGTTCCTGAGCGACCGGCCGGTCTTGGGCGCCAGTGCCGGCGCCGCCTTTTACCGCATGGCCCTCTTCGACGAGATCGGGGTCTTCGACGAGGGCTATTCGATGTACCTGGAGGATGTCGACTTCAGCCTGCGCGCTCAAATGGCCGACCGGCCCTGCCTGTACCTGCATCAAGCCGTGGTCTACCACATGGAAGCAGCCTCTGATCCTCACCGCATTCCGGGCGGGAACAGAGGAAAGCGAGCCGGGCGGACCCGCGACGTATACTATTCCCCGGCCCGGGTTTACTGGATTACCCGGAACCGCTGGCAGCTAATGTGGACCTACCAGCCTATGCGGCACACTCCATGGCTGCTTTACGGATGGGTCAAGAGCACCTTGTTTCACCTGCTCAAGGCCGGCTACTTTTACGATTTCTTAAAAGGGACGATAGCCGGGTGGCGCTGCTTGCCTCAGGCTTGGCGCAAACGCAAGCAGCTGTCCCGAACCCGGCGCATCAAGCAGAGCCAACTATGCCGACTGCTCCGACGGTGCTAGCCGTGTGCGTCAACTGGAATGGCCGGGAAGTGCTGCCCGACCTGCTGGAAAGCCTGCTGAACAACGGCTACCCGGCTTTGCGGACCCTGGTGGTAGACAACGCCTCCCAGGACGGCTCCGAGCGCCACCTTCCGGATGGCGTCCAGCTACTGCGCCTATCCGAAAACCAAGGCTATGCGGGCGCCCTCAACGCCGCCCTGCGACGGTACTTGCCGCATCGAAACAACCATCCCCCGGACCAGCCCTGCTGCCCTGACTACTTCCTGCTGCTCAACAATGACCTGGTCCTGGAGAGTGGGCTGATCGAAAAGCTGGTCGATTTTGCAGAGGCCAATCAAGCGGGAGTTTGCGGGCCGAAGATTGTGCGCCACAGCCGTCCTGAGCGACTGGACGCCGCTTGGGGCGAGGTGAGCTGGTCTCACGTACTGGCCCGCTACCGGGGGAAAAACAGCCTGGACAGGCCACGCTGGGACCAGACCCGTCAGGTGGAACTGCTGCTGGGCTGCCTGCTTCTGGTGCAGCGCGGGGTATTCGAACGGGTGGGCCTGTTTGACGAACGCTTTTTCATGTACCACGAAGAGGTGGACTTTCTCTACCGCTGCCGTCAGCGCCGGGTCGCCGTTTACTACTGCCCCTTCGCCAAAGCTCTGCACCGAGGCGCCCACAGCACGCGCAAGCTGCCCCATCGAAAAACTTATTGGCTGCGCCGCAACTCCATTCTCTTTTTGCGCAAGCATCGGGCGGGGGCCAGGGCCTGGACGCGTTTCTGGACAACCTTGGCCGCAAGCTTGGCCTTGAACTGCATCACATTGCGCTGGCGGCGCGCCAGCGCTATCCTGCGAGGTGTAAGCGAAGGCTGGAGCTTTCGGCTCGATGCCTCCTCACAACTGCAATGAGCTCTTCCCAGTCCGCTTCAGCAGCCCGGCAGGACGAAATCCTGATCAGCTTGATCATCCCTTCCTTTCGAAGCCGCGCCACAATCTCGGATACCTTGCATTCGGCTTTGGAGCAGCGTATCAACGTGCCGCTGGAAGTGCTTGTTGTGGACTCTTCGGACGATGGGACGGCCGATTGGGTGCGCCAGCGATTTCCGCAGGTCCGGGTCCATCACTCCCCCCAGCGGCTGCTGCCCGGCGCCGCCCGAAACCGGGGAGCTCAGCTCAGCCGCGGAGAATTCCTCGCTTTCCTGGATTCGGATGTGACCGCGCCTCGGCAATGGCTGGTGAGGCTGCTCGAACAGCTCAAGCGCCATCCGGAATGCCATCTGGCCAGTGCAGCTGTCGGCTGTGCCAATCCCAACTCGCCGGCAGGGCGAGTGCTTTACTGGATCGAATTCTCCGAATTCTTGCCTGGGTGCCGGTCCGGGGAGCGAATGGCGCTTTCCAGCTCGAACCTGCTCATCCGCAAACAGGACTTCGAGCGATGCGGGGGGTTCGATGAGGAATTCGCCATGGCCGAAGACCTGATCTTCTGCCGCCGGGTAGGCGGGACACTGCACCTGGAAGCCGGCCTGGCCGTCAGCCATCGCCAGCGCGAGGACCGGGGAGAAGTGCTGCAGCACCTGCGGCGCCTCGGCTTTTGGAGCGGGCGTTACCGCGCCACTTTCCAGGTGGCTGGAAGCGGCCTGAAGAGCTTTCCCCTGCTCTCATTCGCATTGCTGCCCATCCGCCTGTGGCGCATCCTGCGCCGGGTGCGTGACGCAGGCCCGGCATCCCCCAAAATCAGGCCTACCGACCTGCCGCTTCTGATACGCGGGCTGGCCATATGGTGCTCAGGATTCTTCCGAGGGTTGCGCCGAGGTGCGCTGAGGCGGGAAGAGGGGAGCCAGCAAGAGGGCGCAAAACCTCACGCGAAAATCTCACAAGAAAAAAATTTCACGTGAATACCGTGGGGCTTTCTGCTTCCTTATGCCTAATGCCGAGGAGGGGGCTTGGTTGGCTGAGGCAGTTTTTGACGTTTGAGCCAATCCAGGATCGGGTCGGAGCAGTTGTACAAGACCGGAATCAGAAACTCGCGTTCCTCTCCCGCCACCTTCAATCGCAGCTTCACCTGGCTTTCCAGGTTCGGCTCAGTCTCGCCGCCCTGGTAACTCAGGGCGATGCGACCTACGGATTGGGCAGCGACTTCCTTCAATCCCCGGCTGACCTCCAACAACTGGTCGTCCAGATTCAATCCGATGACTTGGGCCGGGATCGCCAAACCGTTACGAATCACAATCACGCCCGGCTGATCGGAATGAGTATAGAACTTGATGGACTTGGGCAACA
>JANQFM010000860.1 GCA_028277865.1 Acidobacteriota bacterium | reverse complement strand
GGCCAATTTCCCACAGGCCGACCCTGGCGGTCGAATTCCCAGATCTTCTCGCCTTCATCGTCGGCGGCCCAGAGATTTCCGCTCACGGGATCCAGCGCCAAGCCGCTGGCGTCCACGTCAGATTCCAGCGTCACAAACAATCCGGCCCCGATCAGACTGCCTTCCGGATCGAAGTGGAAAATGCGGCGGCCACCGTTGCAGACGAGAAGAGAGTTGGAGAAGGGGTCGAAGACAATCCCCTCTCCCCTTTCTGTCCAATCGGCGATCGAAAAAGAATTCAGGACCGCACCTGCCCTGCTCAGCTCGAAGATCTCATCCCTGGTCAAAATGAAGAGCGAATCGCGCTCGGGATGGTAGGTGATTCCCTGCGGGCGGACGATCCCCAGATCCTCCAGTTCCACCATTCGTGGTGCGACCGTTTGGAGCTGGCCCTTGGCAATCGGGCACAGCAAGATCAGGCAAACAGCAGCTGTCAGGAATCCGAAACGGGGAAACTTCATCAATGGCTTCATGATTTCCTTATCGATTGCTCAGCCGATCGCCTTCAGCAAAAAGGCTTCATGGCCTGGTAGAGGTCGGGGAACGGGCAGCGGTAAGGGTGGCGGACGACAAAGGCCTTCTTGCCCTGCAGGGCCGACGACAAGCGGGACCGCTGGCCGTCGTGCAGCCGGTCCAGAATCGGGTTCGCAGCCTGCGGGAAGGCAAATCGGTAGGCCAGGTAGGCTTCCCAGATGGGCAGTTGCTCATACTGGACGGAAAAGGCCATCCTCTCGGCCACTCGAACCGGTTCGATGGGTTGGATGTCAATCCTGGGGTCGTCGTGGCTGACCATCAGGAACACGCGCTCCGGCCGGGCACGGCATGGTCCCAAGGGCTCGCCGAAAATCGCCTGGGGCGCCACTGTCACATTCAATTGCCGCCGCAGAGCCGGCATCGCCCGGCGAAGGTATCGAACCGGCAAAAGATTGCCCAGCCCCACGGATGAAGCTTTGCGCTCGATCGAGCCTGCCCAGTGAATCCCTCGAAAGAGCCATCGCCTCTCGCGGCTGACCGCTCCGTTTAGGTCAGGCAGGTAGTCCAGATGCCAATCCCACAAGCGGATGTTTTCGGGGATGCCCAGCATCTCGTCTCCGTCGGCGCCGATCAGGATCCACTCGTCGCCAACGTAGCGCGCACCATGCCGGCCAAAAGAAAGCAGCGCTTCGGTCTTTCCGCCCTTGGCCCATCCGGCCACCAAAATGCCCCGTTCGCGATAGGTGAAGGCAGATGCATGCAAGGGAACATACCCCTTGGCGAAGGCGGTCAGATTGACGATAGCCATGAGCAAAGGAACCGAGGGGAGGCCTGTGCGGCAGACAATCTCACATTTGCCGCCCAGCCGGGCGAAGTCGATTTTGACCTTCGTAGCGGCCTTCTTGCTGCGCAGGACGAAAAAGCCCTCCGGGGTAAAGCCCCACTGATCCAGTCCCAGCAACCGCATCTCCGGAATCTCAATGTCGGAGACAAATCGGATGAGGATGTCCGGCGCCCGGTCCAGAGCCTGAACAGGGGAACCCAACTGCCGGCTGACAGCCTTCACATCCCCCGGCTCGGCATCCAGCAGGCGGACGCCCACTACTCCGTGCAGGTCGTAGTCGGCGGATAGGGCGGCGGTTGGCATGCTCTACTCGGTTCTCAGGCGCAGCGGCCGATGGTCCCAGTTTCTTCTGCCCATCCTGCCGTGCAGCATTTTCTTGAAGGCCAATCCGACGGCTCGCAGCAGATCGAAGAAAAACGGCAACGGGTCCGACAGGGACCAAAGCGCGAACGCTTTCCGACCACGCCAGGACTTCCACCATTCGGCCAGTGACAGCTCCCCTCGCCGCCAGTAATGGCAAGCGGATTGGAGGTCCCGACGCAGAAAGACCCATTTGACGCCGCCATACTGCTGGCTGCGGTTGGCCGGCAGCGGTTGACCGGTCATCTCGCAGTAGGCGGTATGCAGCAAATCGACACCGCCGGCTTCGGCGATCGCCGAACGCCCGGTGGGCCGTCCGATGTTGGGTTCGATCAGGTAGCTGCGACCGTTGCGGCGGTCGCGTTTCAACTCCAGGTAGCCGAGTCCGCGTAAAGAGGCGATGCGGAAAAATCGCAGCGTCTGCTGCAAGGCCTCGTCGTTGCGGCACTCCTGGCCCAGGCAGCTGGTCCCCACCCGGGGAGGCCATTGACGGAGTTTCTTGGCCACGAACGTCACAAGCGGCTGGCCGCTGCGGTCGAAATAGCAGTTGCAGGAGTACAGATCCTCATCCCCGCCTTCGATCCATTGCTGGGCAACCAAGGCAACACCCCAAGCAGAGCAGCGGTCATAGGCCTCCAGAAGCTGCGAAGGGCTGCCGATCTTGAAAGCTTTTGCCTTTGTGCGGACTTCCCACTCGGGGGTCTTCATGGCCGGCTTGAGGACACAGGGATAGGGCATCTGGCCGATGGCCTGAAGGGCCTCGTCCCGGCTGTTCAGCCAACGGGTGACAGGCAGGTGAAAACCGTGCTGAAGCGCAAGGGCATGGAATGCTCTTTTGTCAGTCAGCGTCCGGACAGTCTCCGCTTCAGGCAAACGAAACAAGAATTGTTCCTGCAGCTGGCTGCGGCAATCTGAGATCTGCAGCACGCTGCCGTCAGTGCAGGGAAACAGAGCCGCTGGACGTTCCAGACGCTGCCCCAAGGCAGTCAATGCCTCGATCAATCCCGGACCCGACGTATCGGCGTAGAGAATCTGGTCGCAGACCCTTGTGCGCGTACAGGGATGGCCGCGCCTGCGGGCGATTCCAATCACCGGAACCCGTGCCGCAAGGATTCGGGCAGTCTGCAGGCCCGTCATGCAGTCCAGCCCGACCACCACCGCCGGAGGCTGCCGCTGCCCATGGGTACGATCGGCCTTGCTCATGATCATCAGGCGCAATGCTGTCCGCTTAAGGCTGTGCAGGAATGTGGAAGGGGGCCACCGCCGGGCTCGCCCCGGTGGAAGCCGTGATTGTCAGCTAGACTCGATGGCAGCCAAAAAGAGCGCCTCCCCGCCCCGGTGGGGGCGTTTGCCGGACCTCGGAGCTCGGCACACTCGTTCAGTTAACGGTATTGGAGCCTGCACCCGTCGTCCTTTTGCTGATTCTGGGCATTTAGTCAGGCGCCGACAGTTTCAAGGCGCTTTTCAGGCAGGTAGGCTTTTTCGGCTGCTCGCAGCTCGGCGGCGTCCTGAAGACGGAAGACCTCCTCCAAGGGCGCAGCATGGGGCTCCGTTTGGACGACCGATTCTTCCTGGTAGATTCGGGACGCGGCCCTCTGCATGGCAACCAGGCTGCTGCGCATCAGGTGGTTGGCCCAGATCACCGTGCTGACCCCTGCCTGGCGGAAGCAGGCGGTGGGCGTACCGGAGTAGGTGGTGGGCACTATGACGATCGGACAAGGGACGTCCCAGTGCTGCATGAAGGACAAGATCTCGTCGGCGTCGGGACGCTTGCTGTGGACCAGGATCGCATCGGCCCCGGCTTCCCGGTAAAGGTGCGCCCGCTGCAAGGCTTCCTGCAAGCTCCGTCCGGCGATAAAGCCCTCCACCCGCGCCACCACGCAAAAGTCGGAATCCCTCTGAGTGTCTTTGGCTGCCTTGATCTTGCCGGCGAACTCGTCGGGGTCAGCCAAGGGCTGCCTTTCACCGATGAACGAATTGGACTTGGGGAAAAGCTTGTCCTCGATGCACATGGCGGCCACGTCGCGTTGCTCAAGCTTTCGAACCAGGCGGCGCACATTGTTGAAATTCCCGTAGCCCGTATCCGCATCGAGCAAAATGGGGATGCCGGTGGCATCGCTCATGAACTCGACAACTTCCAGCACCTGTGTCCAACTGGCCTCGTTGCTGTCGCGCACACCCAGCGCAGCCGATATCGACAGGCCACTCCCCCAGATGCCGGAAAACCCCGCCTCTTCGACAATCCTGGCGCTCAGGCCGCTATGCGCCTCGAGCAGAAACTCCAGGCGAGGGCTGTGCAAGAGATGCTTGAACTGAGTGGTCTTTTTCATGCTGCTGTCCCCAATGGATGATCTTCTACTTCGCCTTCTTTGCGACTTTGCTTCTTTGCGCGCAACTCCCTCATGCCGCTGCCTCACGCCGAGCATAGGACTCGACAATCGCGAGAACCCTCTCCCCGATCGCTCGCTGGGTATCCACAGTCATGGAGCCGATGTGCGGGCTCAGCAGGACATTGGGCAAATCTGCCAGCGGGGAGCGGTGGCCCTCCCCTTCCTTGCTGTGAACGTCCAGGGCGGCGCCGGCAAGGCGCCGGTCGGCAAGGTGCCTGTAAAGCGCCTCTTCATCCACCACTCCGCCTCGGGAAACGTTGATCAAGAACGCTCCGGCCTTCATACGCGACAGAGCCTCTTCACCGATCAGTTTGCGGGTCGAATCCTTCAAGGGAACCGTAACCGCCAGAAAGTCGGCCTTGCAGGCAACCTCCTCGAAGCTGGCCAGGGCGATCCCCTTGGCAGACAGTCTGCGCTCGACCTGAATGGAAGGATGCTCGACGCAACCGAGCGCCGTCATGCCCAAGGCCGCCCCGATCTGTCCCAGCCGCGAGCCGATGTTGCCGGCCCCGACGATGCCCAATGTCCTCTGGTAGAGGAGACGGCCTCGAAAATTGTCCTTGGCCCATTGGCCGCGCCGCATCGATTCGTCGGCTTGGCGCACCTGCCGAGCCAGGTTCAACATCAGCGCAAGAGCCATCTCAGAGACCGCCTGTGCAGCGGGCCGGCGGATTCGCTCCAACCGAATGCCGCGCTGGCTGGCGTACTCCGTGTCCAGATTGTCCAGCCCACAGCCGGCACGCACCAACAGCCTCAAGTCAGGTGCCGCCGACAGGATCTCCTTCGTGATTCGGACTCCGCTGCGAAAGACCAAAACCTCCCGGTCACGGACAAGCGACCGCAACTCCTCAGAGGTCGCATGGAAGCAGCAAACCACGTCGTGGGATGATTCCAGCCTTCGGATCGCCGACTTGTCGATCGGACTCGCAATCAATATTCTCACTGTTATCCCCTGGTGCTCATTTCAAGGTTTCTTCCCCAGCCAGGCGGCCGGAGACCGCAATCCGAAAAACCGGCAGAGGGCTGTGCGTGTATTGAAACCTGGCAAACGCCACCGTCGGGGGGCGGGCCCGGCGGCGGCCCGGAAAAGCGTCTCGATTCGATTTCCACCCACGGGTTAACCGAACGCGTACTCTGACAAGGCAATAAACCTTTTGTTCTTCACTTTGCGTTCTTTGCGACTTTGCGGCTTTGCGTGAAACTCCGAAATCCGGCATAGGCCGAGGTGAGGTCTGCCGGCATCGGCCTGGCTGAATCGTCCACGCCGTGCCTTTGCGGCTGCCATCGTTCAATTCTTTTCCCCGCCAAGACATTCAGGACAGCCAGCATGGCCGCCAGGTTTGCCAGGCAAAAGAAAAAGGGGATGAAAAGCCACTTTCGGCTTCCCAAACGCGTCTGCCGCAGCAAGAGCCCGGCCAACGCCAGAAAATAAAAAGCGATCTGGCAGGCACTGCCCGCCAACAGCAGTTCGGATTGGCCGGCGCCCGCCAAGCTGACCGCCAGCAGGGCGATCAAAAAGAACGGAACCAAGCGGCGCAGCACCTTGTGCGAAAACAGCACCAAGGAGTAAAAGCCGTAGCCAAAGGGATTGAGCAGCCGCTTTCTGAGCAGCACGGAACGAAGTCCGCGCGTCATCAACCGGACCTTGCGATGAAATTCCCGATCGGCTGTGGGAATGGCCGTCTCATAGGCCATGGCCCGCTCTTCGAAGACCAGCCTGAAGCCCTGTTCGATCACGGCCGTCGAAATGGCAAAGTCATCGGTGACCGAGGCATCGTCGATTCGCGGATAGAGGCTGCGCCGGATGGCGTAGATGGCGCCGTCTCCAGACACTGTGCTGCCCGTCAGGGTCTCCATGCCCTTGAGCCACTTGTCATAGGACCAGTAAAGGCCTTCTCCCTTGCTGCTCGACTCGGCGGATTTGCGATGGCGATACACCTTGTTTCCCGCCACGCCGCCCACCTCAGGGTCGGCAAAATTGGCTGCCAGCCGACGCAGAGCATCTTTTTCAAAGTGGGTGTTGGCGTCGGAGAAGACCAGGATTTCGCCCTCCGCCTGAGCCGCCGCTTGATTGAGGGCATGGATCTTGCCCCGTCTCGGCAAGCTGAGCAGGCGGACCCTGGGAGCGAAGGATGAAGCGATGGATTCGGTGCCGTCGACCGATCCGTCGGAGGCAACGATGATCTCGAGGTTGCCCGGGGGATACTCCATCTCCAGGGCGTTTTCCAGCCGCCGGCCCAGGCTTTGCTCCTCGTTGTAGGCTGCGATGACCAGGCTGACCTTCGGGGTCAGCGGCTGGCGGCGCACTTGGCGATTGCGCAGCTTGCCGAAGGCCCAGACAAGTGCCGGAAAGCCTGCGTAGGCGAAGATCAGCACCAGGAGAATCCCAACGGCGGCAGTCAGCACTCTATTCGGCCCCCCTTCCCTTGAGGACGCAGGTCACAGTGCGCAGCAGTATTTTCAGATCCAGGCTCAGGCATCGATTGCGCAAATAGGCGATGTCCAGCCGCAGCCGTTGGTCGAATTCAAGCTCGCTGCGGCCCGAAATCTGCCACAGGCCGGTCAGACCGGGCACCAGCTCCAGACGAGCTGTGTGCCAAAGCCGGTAGGTCTCGGCGGCGAAGGAAGTGGGGCGGGGGCCCACCAGCGACATGTCTCCTTTCAAGACGTTGAAAAACTGGGGCAGTTCGTCCAGGCTGGACTTCCTCAAAAACCGACCCACGCGAGTGATCCGGGGGTCGTTCTTGATCTTGAAATCCGGATAGCTGAGCTGGTTCAAGTGCTGCAGTTCCTCTTTTCTGGCCTCGGCGTCGCGGACCATCGTTCGAAGCTTGTACATCCTGAAGCGCCGCCCTCCCTTGCCCGTGCGCATCTGGACGAAGAAAAGCGGCCCCGGCGAATCGATCCGCAACGCGACGGCGATGACCATGAGCAACGAAAGGATGACCGGCATGAGGAGCAGAGTGAGGACCACATCCATTATCCTTTTCAAGAAAAGGTATGCGGAGTGGCTCAGGATGGGCCTGGACCGTTCATACCATGGCACCGGCCCGCGATCGGCCGGCAAGGCCAGCCATCGAAGATCTTTGGATAAGGGGTCGTTCGGCATCTCGTATCCGATCGCTTCCTGCAAGCTGATTGGGCAGGATCAGGCGCCTACACCAACGGCCATTTCGGCGGCCTTGGGCTTTTGGGGCTTTCCTTGCGCTTCGTTGACAGCCGTGGAGATCAAATCCTCCAGTGTCCATCCGTCCGTCGCCAGCTCAGCGATACCCGCCTGGATGGAGACTCGGGTGCGCTGACGGACCAGGACACCCACTCGGGCCAATAGCTGTTCGGCTTCGGTCCGCTCCACTTCGGGAAGGCAAAGCACGAATTGGTCATCGGCGGCGTCATAGGCCAGGATGTCGGAAGTCCGCAGAGCGTGAATTGTGACCATCCCAACTGCCAGCGAATCCACCAACAAAGCGCCATCCGGCCCTGTGCGCCGGAACGACCGCTTGCGGGCCCATTTTCGAGGCGAGGGTTGGGTCATCTGCAGCACAGCCACAGTCAAGTGCCGTTCGTAGCGCCGGGCTCTTTCCAATTCCTGGCGCATGCTGGCCAGCCGTTCCGTCAGAGGGAACAGCCTGGCGCCAAGCGACTCGAAAGGCGTCCCGGAGCTGCTTTCTTGTTGTCTGGGCCGACGCCAGAGGGCGAATGCAACTCCAAGGAGCAGGAAGGAATTGAGGCAAAGCAAAGCAACAGCAAGATCCAACATCTTTTCGTGGCTCCCCCGATCTCTCCTCCGCGGATGCGCTCCGCGCCCCTCACTTACAAAATATGCAAGATCCCCAGGGCCAGGCTCCGGCCGTGCAGCCTTGTCGTCAAGCAAAGTGGGGACCAGAAGCAATAAACCAGTGCAAGTTATTACAAACAATTGTTTTAAGAACCGTGCGGCCCTCTTTTGTATGCAGGCTGTTACACAAAATGTGCAATTCAGGACACACCG
>JANQFM010000852.1 GCA_028277865.1 Acidobacteriota bacterium | reverse complement strand
GGGCGATCCACAGGTTGGCGGAACGGGTGGGGATGATGCTGGTCAACTCGATCACCTGGCCGGCCAGCAGCTCCGGCTCGGTCCCGGAATTGACCATCGAACTGGTCTTGGCCGATCCTGTCCCGCCCACCAACAGGACAGCCGGCAGCTTTCTCAGGTCGGCCTGGGCGCCCAGCCTGGACGAAGAAAGGCTGGCCTCGGCTTCGCGAATGACCGGCTGGACGTCCGCTTCCTCCTGGGAAGAGGCTTGTTGACGCGATTTCTTGTAGTGCATCCACAAAAAGGCGCCCGCGCCGCCCAGCCCCAGCAGCCAGAATATCAGGCAGAAGATCCAGAATCCGGCCCTCGATTCTTGGAAGGTGACCCAGCCCAGCACCGTTACCAGGATCAGGTAGATCAGCAGGACGACCGCCGTGATGATGTAGATGCGCATGGTCAGGAACCCGGTTGGCAGTTGGCAGTTGGCAGTTGGCAGTCCGGAACCCGGAACCTGGAACCTGACTCCCGACTCCTGACTCCTGACTCCTGGAGCCCGGCTCCCGCACCCGGATGCGGCGATGCTGCGAATGCAGCCATGCTGATGGAAGGCAGTGCCAAGCCCACTGAGCCCACCAAGCCGTTCAGCCGAGAGACGCCGGAGCTCAGGAAAGACCAGTAAAGGATGTAAAAGACCAATGCAAACCCGACGCACAAGACGGCTGTGACGGCCATCCGGCGCACCCAGGGATCCCTGGCGGTCAGCCGGATCGCCTCTTCGGGCGCGGGAGGGGCGGAATCGTACAGCGCCCGCCGGATCTGCTCGATTTTCCCGGAAACCTTGTTGCAGTAGAAGTTGAGTTCGCTCATCTTCTGGTCCTGGCCCAGGTTGTACTGGCCGCTGTAGCCCAGCAGCAGGCACAGGTAGTAAACCTCCAGCAGGTCCGCCAAGTGGGCCGAGTCGTCGCGGGCCACCAGCCGGTCCACTCCCTGGAAAAAGAGCTTGCCGGCCACGTGGACGCCGAACATCTCCTCCTGCAAGGGCCGTTTGTGCCAGCGGGCAAAGACAGGGTCATTCAGGTTGAGGACCGTCTCATCCAAGAAAGCCACCAGTGCAAAAGTGGCCATCTTGGTGTCCTCTCCCGAATAGCCCAGCTTGCGGCTTCGCTGTTCGCACATGTTGAGCAAGTGACGCATGCGCCTGCGGAAGTCCTCGGCATCGCTCACGGGATGGCGGTTGGACTGCAAGCGCACAATGACCGTAAACACTTCCTGAAAGCACAGGGCCAGGTTCTCGGCCGGGCTGTAGCCAGGGATGTCCGTGAAGGAAAGCACCCGATCAGAGGCGCTTTGTGAAGGCAATGGCATCGGTCACCTCGTCGCAATGGCCGCTGGCCTGAAATGGGCGTCGATTGAAGGCAACGGCAGGCGGAGAGCTTCTTCTTCGGATGATCAACTCTCCAAGACCACCGTGATTTCTACTTGAGCCTGGGGCAGCTCCTCTGGGATATAAACGCCCAGTTTTCGCGTCTTGACGATATCATCCCAGCAGGGCCCGGATCTGTCAATTCTGAAGTAATGCCAATCCACCTTGGGCGATATGGCCGCCGGCGGCGTCGATTGGTGGCCGAGGCTCAGAGCCGGCAAGGCCCTTTGCACCAGCTTGCGGATAAAGCGGTCCGAACAGATTTTGAGCAGCTCGGGCGTGCGCCTGATCAGTTGCGCTTCGCCGATGGGGCAGCGGATCCCCAGAATCCAAAAGGAGCTGCCCAACACCCTCTGGTCGTTGAGATCGCCACGGTAGAAGAACTCCTCCACCGGAGTGAGCGCTATGCGCACGAAGTTGGTGGGCAGGATCTTCTTCAAGTGCTCCCGGATGTGTTCGTCGAGAGCCTGAAAGCATTCCGCCAATTTCAAATGATCATAGAGAGGCAGCTGAGCGGGGTGCGACTCCAGGCCGAAGGTGCACAAGGCGCCGGCCAGTCGGGAGAGTTCGACAAAAAGGCTTTCCGGATGAGGATGGCGCGCCAGCAACAGGTGCCTCAATGAGGCCAGCCCGCAGTTGATGGAGTGCAGCAGCCAGGCGTGGCTGATTTCGCGGGCCGAAAAGCCCGCCCCTGTTCCCGGGTCCACTCCGGCATGGGGGACCAGTGTGCGGCTTTTCTCCTCCAGAAGCTGAATCAGCTTTTCCAGGCTGCGGTTGAGGCCTGCATGAGCGGTGATTTTCAGCAGGGGGGGGATAAAGCCAGGGTCATAGGCGAACTGTCCTGTTCCGTCGCGGATGATACGCGCCAGGGGCATTCGGACCAGCCCCTCGGATTGCTCGGTATCCAGCTGCATAAAAATATTCTTATGACCGATCCGAACCGGTTTTTGATCTCGCCCCGTCTCCTCGTCGGTCAGCTTCAGGGTCTTGGCCACGAAGCGTTTCGAGCGGTCGATCGACAGCTCATTCATCTCCAGGTTTGCCGCATTGGCCTTGCGCGGCTGGATGGCCAACGAGGCCTCCAAACTGGTTCGGATGGCGGGAAAGGCTTCTGAGATATTGCGGGCCGGCGGCAAGGGGTCGCTGTCGGGCATGGTGAAGGTCAGTCCGTCGGGGAAGATCCCCCGTGCGCTGACCAAAGAGAGAGTGCCGTTGCGGATCGCCTCTTCATCCAGTTCGTATCCGATCAGGCCATAAGGCTCAAACCCGAGGCTATTGACTGCAAAATCGATCAGATCCTCGAAGTAGCGGCTCTGGGCCTGAAAATGATGAGGTCCCAGGTGCATTCCTTCATGCCAGACCACGCCGGTCAAAGATTTCATGGATCCAATCCTCTTGGCACCCATGCAGATTCTATTGCAGCAGCGGCGCTGGAGTCCAATGGAGAACGGAAACCGGAAACCGGTGACCGGAATCCGGCAGAAAGGGATTGAACCTGAAATAGCCGTCTCATCTCGTTGCCCAAGACGTAAGCATTCGGTTAGCACGTGGGAGGAATCGAATCGAGTAGCTTCTCTGGGCCGCCGCCGGGCCTGCCCCGGCGGAGCCCACGACTGGAAAGCTAGAACCGGTGGAGCCAAACAATTGCGCCTCCCCTCCCCTCCTTCGGGGCGGAATGCCGCCCCGAAGGAGGGGAGGCGCAGGGACCGCGATGAGGTTGCTGGCTCGCGGCCTAGCCTTTCAGAA
>JANQFM010000839.1 GCA_028277865.1 Acidobacteriota bacterium | reverse complement strand
TGAGCAAGCGTCCCTGAAATCTCTCGGCCTGGCCGTTGCGGCGAGCAACCACCTGGACGGCACCTGCTCCGGTCGAGGCCCGGCGCACCGTTCGGCCCGCCAGAAATGTCACTCCGCTTTGCCGGTTTGCTGTGCAGGCCAGCAGACGATCCAGCTGAGTGCGCGGAACAGCGCAGCCTTTCACTTCAGAGGAAAGCCGGCAAAAAGGGATGTCGAAGTGGGGCCCTCCGGGCAGCAGAAATCGAATCCCTTGAAAAAAGACGGCCTTCAGCCTCTTCAACTCCTGCTGCAATCCCATTTCAAAAAGGATTTTGACTCCGGCCGGCATCAGCCCTTCGCCGCACACCTTGTCGCGTGGAAAAACAGCCCGGTCCAGCAGCAGGATGCGGAATCCTTGCTGAGACAGGCGGATGGCTGCGGAAGATCCCGCGATGCCGGCGCCCACGATGATGGCGTCGAATTCCGGGCGGCTCATCAGCTAGATGATACAGGGCTCCAAAGCGGGTTTCGCGCAAAGACGCAAAGAACGCCAAGAGTCATTTTTTCGGCTTTGCGTCTTGGCGTCTTTGCGCGAAACTCCCAGGAGACTAAAATGCGCCCCATCATGCTACGGATTTGCTCGCTGCTGCCCAGCGCCACCGAGATCGTTTTCAGCCTGGGGCTGGGCGATCATTTGGTGGGAGTCACTCACGAGTGCGACTATCCGCCAGAAGCATCCCGGCTGGCGGTAGTGACGCGCAGCAGCTTGGATTCCGAAACCGCCTCCAGCCGTGAAATCCACACTCACATCAGCCGTTCGCTGCATTCGGGCAGCAGCATCTATCATCTGGATCAGGAGCAACTCGCAAAGGCCGACCCGGCCCTGATCCTGACTCAGGAATTATGCGACGTCTGTGCGGTGGCTTATGGGGAGGTGCGGCAGGCGGTGCGCCAACTGCAAGGCGAGCAGGCCATCCTCTCGCTGGAGCCCGCCAACCTGGATGGGATTTTGCAGTCCATTGCCCAAGTGGCCCAACAAGCAGGCGTCCCCGAACGGGGAGAGGCGGTGGCGGCCGGGCTTCGCGAACGGATCGAGCGGGTTTCCGAAAAAGCTTGCCAGGCCGAGTCCCAACCTTCGCTACTGGCCTTGGAATGGCTCGACCCGCCCATGGCAGCCGGTCACTGGATTCCCGAGATGATCCGGTTGGCGGGAGGCCGCGACGGGCTGGGCAAAGAGGGTGCTCCTTCCTTCAGCCTCAGTTGGGAAGCGGTGGCCGAATACGACCCCGATCGGATCATCCTGATGCCCTGCGGATTCACCCTGCAGCGCACTGTCATGGAGGTTGGAAAAGCTGCCTGGCCCGACCAATGGCACGGCTTGGCGACCGTCCGCTCGGGTGAGGT
>JANQFM010000786.1 GCA_028277865.1 Acidobacteriota bacterium | reverse complement strand
CCGTCCTGGAGTGGAATGTCAGCTTCGAGTCGATCCGCTTCAACGCCCCCATCGATGCACAGGCCTTTCGGCCCAAGATGCAGTAGCTTGGGATGCTCTCCAGGCTCATCGTCCGTTGCAAATGCTCTGGCCCGATGCTATCTTGAGGTCGGATCCCATGCTGAAGGCTTTGAACCCCCCCACTGCCAATTTGCTTGCTTGGAGCCGCTGCATTGGGCGGCATTGGGCCTGCGCTGATGCAGCTGGGGTGGGTTGGGGCTATTATTCCGCCCAACCGGCCGGATCGTGGGAGAAACTGAAATCTCGTCGCGAAGCTTTGCGCCTTTCGATCGGGAGGCGGAGCGAAATGGGGGAAAGAGTATGATCAAGCGAACCATCCTGGCGATCGCCGTGTTGGGGCTCCTTTTGGCGTCCCTGCAAGCCGGCGACCGCCGCATGAGCATTGAGGACAGCCTGTCCATCCGCCAGGTGGGCGGCATCCAATGGTCGGTCGACGGGCAGAGCGTTTTCTTTACCATCCGCGAATGGAACCGGGATAAGAACCGCTATGTCACCCATATCCACAAGGTCGCGGTGAGCGGGGGCGATCCGGTTCAGCTCACCAGAGGGGAACGGGGGGAAAGCCAGCCCAAGCCGTCGCCGGACGGCAAGTATCTGGCTTTTCTGGCCCACCGCGGCGCTGAAGATCGAAGCCAAGACCGCGATCAGGGAAGCCAGCAGAGGGGCAACCAGGTCTGGCTGCTTCCTCTGGCCGGCGGCGAGTCCTTTCAACTGACTGAGGAGGACAACGGCGTTACGGGCTTTGCCTGGTCGCCGGGCAGCCAAAGCATCGCCTATACGACGCTCGATTCCTTCCCTGACAAGAAGGAGCGGGAAAAGCGCAAGAAGGACAAGTTCGATGCCGTGGTGGTGGACCGCGATTTCCGTTGGACACACCTTCACATCATCTCGCTGGACAGTAAAGACGAGACCCGGCTGACCGAGGGCGAGTTCAACGCCTCCAACCCCCGGTTTTCGCCCGACGGCGGGCAGATCGCTTTCCAAGCCAGCTTTACTGCAAATCAGCCCAGCCGCTGGAAGCACATCGACGACAACCGCCAGTCGGACATCTACCTGGTTTCAGCCCGAGGCGGCCGGGCCGAGAATCTGACGCCGGGACCGGGGCGCGCCACCAGCCCTCGCTGGTCTTCCGACGGGAAGCTGATCAGCTACAGCTCCAGCCCCCGCCAAGACAATGCCGCCAAGTTCGACCTGATTGTGATGGATGTCGCTTCGCGACGGACCCGCAGCCTCAGCATGGACAATTCGGACTCCATACAGGGAGGGGCCGTCTGGTCGTCGGACAGTTCGAGCCTTTACTACAGCCAGGGGAAAGGGCTTTACACCCTGCTGTACAGCATCCCCTCAGCGGGGGGCAGCGCCCGCACCCTGATGGATAAACCGGGAATCGGCAGGGGCGGCGTCGAGGTCTCGCCGGACGGGAAGTCCTTCGCCTACATTGCCAATGACCCGAAGCGCCCTGGCGACGTCTGGATGAGCGACAGCAGCGGCAGCAATGCCAGGCGCGTGACGGATGTCAATCCTCAAATCACCGATTTCGCCACCGCCGAGACCCGCCCCATCCGTTGGAAGGCTCCCGACGGGTTGGAGATCGAGGGCCTGCTGGTGCTGCCGGTCGACTACCAGCCGGGTCGCCGCTACCCCCTCATCCTGCAAATCCACGGCGGCCCGACTGGTCGCTTCACCCACTCTTACAACAGCCGCAGCGTCCAGGTCTGGGCTGGGTTGGGCTTCGCCCTCCTGCAGCCCAATCCAAGGGGCAGCACGGGCTACGGCCACAGCTTCAGCGAAGCCAACCAGGGCGACTGGGGCGGCAAGGACTTCCACTACGACGACATGTCCGGAGTGGACAGGGTGATCGAAATGGGCATCGCCGACCCCGACCGGATGGTGGTGATGGGGGGCAGCTACGGAGGCTTTTCGACCTTTTGGGCCATCACCCAGACCGACCGCTTCAAGGCCGCCATCGGCCACGCGGCCATCAGCGACTGGTACAGCTTTTACGGCCAGACCGACATTCCCCAGTACTTGAAGTGGGGATTCGAAGGGCACGCCTGGGACAATGCCGAAACCTACCGCAAGTTCTCGCCCTTCGAGTACGTCAAGAACGTCAAGACGCCCTTGATGATCACCCACGGCGAAAATGACATGCGGGTTCCCATCGCCCAGGCCGAGCAGTACTACACGGCGCTCAAGAAGCTGGGAGTCGAGGTGGAGTTCGTGCGCTATCCCCGCGAGGGCCATGGCATCCGCGAACCCAATCACGTCATCGACCTGGCCGGGCGCCAACAGGAATGGTTCGACCGCCACTTGGGAATCAAGAGAGAGGTACCCCAAGAGGCGCCTGTCGATCCGAATTAGCAGCCGGGTGAGTGCAGAGGGCACTCGACCTCGTGTTCCCTCGCTGCATTCATTCTCTCCGGCGGTGCCTCTCCAGGGCGCAGTCCTTCGGGGTCGCCTTACCGGTGGCTGCGCCGAAAAGCGGCTTTGCCACCGGCTGATGTCCGAGGCTCATTGGAAGCCGGCAACCTTCGCTGGCCGGGCCAGAAGGCAATAGCGAGCCAGCCGATTCGATCGGCGGCCCCGAAGATGCCAGTTGACCGGCGGCCCCGCAGGGGCCATGGAGATTAGCCGGTGGTCAAGCCGTTCCGGCGCGGCCACCGGAACAGGCCGCGAGTCAAGAATGCGCCCTGGAGGGGCGCTGGAAAAAGAGCGTTTCTCTCGAAGAAGCGGCATTGCGACAGCCTTATGAGAGTACGAAACATCATCCCAGCCGCCTGCAGCCTGCTGATCCTGGCTCTCGCCCTTTGGCTGCAGCCCCCCAGCAGCGGCGCGTCCCCCTCCACAGCCGACTGGCGCAAAGGCTATGTCGGCTCCGAGACCTGCGGTTCCTGCCACGAGCAAAAGCACCAGGAATGGCGCCAGTCTCTGCACAGCCGCATGATCCAGCCAGCCGGCAACCACATTCTGGGGGACTTCGAAAAGAGCAATACCATCAACCACAAAGGCGCATCCTTTCGCATGTTCAAGAAAGAGGAAGCCTTTTGGGTGGAGGAGAAGCAGCGCGACGGCAAGCAGGTCCTCTACAAGGTCGATTACACACTGGGGAGCAAGCGCAACCAGCACTACATTTCGCTGCGCCCGGACGGTCGGATGCGCGTTTTGTTCCCCACCTGGGACGTGCGCCAGGGCAAGTGGTTCCACTCCTCGGAGATCATCCCCACCGGCCATCATGCCGATGTCAGCATCCAGTACTGGAACCAGCACTGCTACAATTGCCACGTCAGCCAGAAGGATCAGGGATTCGACATCCAATCCAACACCTACCGCACATCCTTCACCGAGACCGGCATCAACTGCGAGATGTGCCACGGCCCCGGCCAGCTGCACTCCGAACGCATGAAGAAGGATCCCGACACGCTCGACTTCGGCATCCTGCACCCCTCATCGCTGCCGCCTGCCGAGCAGATGATGGTCTGCGTGCAGTGCCACACCCCGCGCGTCATCGTGCAGCATGGCTTTCAACCGGGCAAGAACTACTACGACTACTATATGCCCACCCTGATGCACTTTTACATCGAGCGCTGGTACGATCCGCCCATCTGGCCCGACGGGCGCATGCGCCGCTTTGCCACCGAAGGAGCCGCCTTGTGGCAAAGCCAGTGCTTCCTCAAGGGGGAGGCCACCTGCATCACCTGCCACGAACCCCACCTGAACACCATCAAGCGCGACGCCCGCTATCGCGACACCGACGTCCTGTGCAGCCAGTGCCACAAGTCGCTCAGTCAGGAGGCCGAGGTGGCCGGGCACACGCATCACCCCCTGGGCTCGACGGGCAGCCAGTGCATCGGCTGCCACATGCCCTTGGAGACGAACATGATGCAGGACCAGCAGCGCGACCACAGCATCTCCACTCCTGTGCCTGAAAACACCCTCAAGTACGCCGTCCCCAATGCCTGCACCACCTGCCATACCGATCAGACGGCCGATTGGGCTGTGCAATGGATGGACCGCTGGTATCCGGATCGGCCCAAGGGCAGCACCCGGCGCGCCGAAGCCTTCGTCCAGGCCCAGCAGCGCGATCCGGCAGCGATCGATGCCCTGATCGCCATGCTCAAGGATCCTTCCGAAAACGTGGTCATCCGGGGCAGCGCCGCCGGATTTTTAGGCGAATACCAGGGCGAAAAGGCGGCCCAGGCCTTGATCGGGGCCTTGGGGGATCCCGAAGTGATGGTGCGCGCCGAAGCGGCCCGGTCGCTTTCCGAAGTCCAGTCGCCCCAGGCTCTGGCCCTGCTGCGCAAGCTGCTGCGGGACTCCAACCGAGTGGTGCGGCTCAACGCCGTTTTTGCCCTGGTCAAGATGGGCATCCTGGAAATGAAGGGGCCTGAGGCGGATGCCTTCCAGCGTGCCAAGTCCGAATTGGAGCAGTTTTTCAACGACTTTCCCGACGTGCAGGACATCCGCATCAACCTGGGCACCTATCACGCCGTGCACGGTCGCTATCTGCTGGCCTTGCAGGAGTACAAGAACGCCTTGAAACTACACTCCGAATCACGTCACGCCCCCAAGGCTGCCTATTACATTGGGGTCACCTACGCCCAGCTGGGGCTTTACAACCAAGCGCTCAGCTCCTTCGAAAAGACCTTGCAGCTTGATCCTGACTTCCGCAACACCCGCGATCTCATGGAGCAGGTCCGGGATGCGATGAAGCAGTGAGGCCCCAAGTCGGCGATCTCTGCACCCTCGCTCAGCGTTCTCTGCGGTTCTCCCTGCCGCTTCTGCATCCAAACGCGCCTTTGCACCCGTAGACACTGAAGAACGCCCTGCAACACATCCAGGGCGACTGGACCTGAATCTTCAAGGAGTGACCTATGCCCAAGAACTTTCGAAAAATGATTTTGATTTTGCTGGCGGCTCTGGGTGCAGCCGCTGTCGTGTTTGCCGCCAATCACCGCGAAGCGCCCATCACGGCGTTGGACCGCGCGGCCGACATCACCGACTTTTTCGCCTTCCGCAGCTACGAGCCGGGCCAGGACGACAAAGTGACCTTTATCCTCAACACCGACCCGCTGTTGGAGCCCTCCAACGGCCCCAACTACTTTCCCTTCGATCCCGAGATCCTCTACGCCATTCGGATCGACAATGACCAGGATGCGATTGAGGACATCGTGTTCGAATTCCGTTTCCGGACAGAGATCCGGCTGCCGGGCGTCTTCACCGGACTTGTGGGCGCCGGAGACGGGATCACTGCTCCCGACAACGCTCCGCGCGACCTGGACGGCAACCCCACCGTGGGCCAATTGGTGGTCCCCCCGGCCATCACGGCACTGGACGGACCCGGATCCGAAGGGCTGAGCTTGCGCCAGAGCTACTCGGTCACATTGGTCCGCAAAGAGGGAGAACGAACGGATCGGGTCACCCTGAGCGAGGGGCGGAGTCTGTTCGCCGTACCCTCCAACGTCGGCCCCCGCACCATGCCCAGCTACCGGGCATTGGCCCGTCAGGGCATCAACGACCTGGGCGACGGCATCCGGGTCTTTGCCGGAACGGTGGACGATCCCTTTTACATCGACCTGGGCGCCGTCTTTGATTCGCTCAACTTCCGAGTGGCGGCGCTGGATCCCTTCGAAGACGGAATCGACAACCGCAACATCGGCAATGCGGCCGATGACGTCTCGGGCTTCAATGTCAATTCGATCGCCATCGAGGTGCCCATCGACCTGGTCACGCGCGGCGACGGCCTTCCCGACTCCGGCGAGGCACGTGCCACCATCGGCGCCTGGGGCACCACTTCGCGTCCCAATATCCGGGTGCTGGACCGCAACCGCGGGCCATTGGTCCCCCCTCACCTTTTCTTTCGCAACAACTTCGTCCAGATCCAGCGCATGGGCAATCCCCTCTTCAACGAACTGATCATCGGCACCGGCTCCAAGGACAAGTTCAGCATGGCCAGGCCGCGCAACGACGCCCAGTTCGCCGAGTTCGCCCTGGATCCCGTGCTGGCGAGGGTATTGAACGCCGCCTTCGGAATCGACGTTCCTGATGCTCCCCGGCTGGACTTGGCGCCGCTGGTTCTGTACACGCCGCCTATCGCCGCTGCTGGAACACCCCCGGGACCGATTGCAGACCTTCTGCGCGTCAACCTGGGAGTCGAGCCCACATCCATCGGGCAAAGGGAACGCCTGGGCCTGCTGGCCGGAGACCCGGCGGGATTTCCCAATGGACGCAGGGTGTTCGACGACGTGGTAGACATCTCGACCCGGGTGGTGGCAGGCGTGCTCAATTCAGCTTTCAGCCTCGCGCCCAACAACCGCCTCGGCGACGGGGTCAACACCAACGACCGGCCCTACCAGAACGTCTTCCCCTACGTGGCCTTTGCCAACAGCGGACGGGAGAGCCGTCATGTGGATCCAGGCGAGGACAACTGAGAGGTTTCGCGCCAAAACGCAAAGGGCGCCAAGCCCGGGAGCGGGACGTTTTCTGCTCCCGGGAACTCGCCTTAAGGGGGGAGAAGCCATGATTGAACGGACAAACCTCAAGAAATCCCTGACCTTTTGCTTCTTATTGATGCTTGCTGCGGCACCCCTGATGAGTCACGATTTTTGGGTCGCTCCCTGGACATACCGGCCCCTGGCGGGCACGGCCTTGCCGATCCAGTTGTTGGTCGGGGATCATTTTCAAGGGGAGCCGCTGGCACGGAACCCAACTCACCTGGAGCGCTTCCTGTGGGCGGCTCCGGGACGGGAACCTGTACAAGTCCGGCCTTTGGCAGGACGCCTGGGGCGGCTTGAGTATCGGCGCAAGGGAGGGCCCAAGCTGCCTTCCGGTTGGGATCCTGCCGGCTTTGTAATCGCCGAGGCGCCGGGGCTGCACTTGCTGGCTTACCAGAGCCGCCCTCACTCCACCGTCATGCCTTCTGAGCACTTCCGGACTCATCTGGTGATGGAAGGCCAGTCCCAGGCTTTGAAGGTTTATGATCTTCAGCCAAAGCAGCCCGAAGTCAAGGAGTCCTACCTCCGTTGTGCCAAGTCCTTGCTTCAGGTGGGGGAAGTCGGGTCCGAAGCCAGGGACCAGCATTTGGGAATGCCCCTGGAACTCGTCGCCGACGGCAATCCTTACGCCCTCGAAGCAGGACAGGCTGTGCCGTTTCAGCTCTTATTCCAGGGAAAGCCCCTGTCGGGAGTCCGCGTCACTGCCCGTTTTCAGGATGACCCGTTTGTGGAAGCCTCGGGCCGTTCGGACAATCAGGGCCGCGTCCGGCTTCGACTCGGGCAGTCAGGCGTGTGGATGGTCAAGGCGGTTCATACCCTGACAGCAGGCGAAGATCAGGAGGCGGACTGGGTCAGCTACTGGGCCTCGACGACTTTCGAACTGCCGGGCTGCAAAAAAGAAATCTCAATGAAAGGAGCCAGTCTCTGACTATGATGAGGCTTCAGAAGTGCCGATCAGCGTTTGCAATGGGCGTAGGCGTCGGATCTGCTCGAAGTCGGCATCGTCGTGCAAGAGAAGGCCGTTGATATCCAGCGTCATCTGAGCCACCAGGCAATCAATCAGCTTCCTTCCCGCAGTACCTTGTGGTCGTAGCCTGGCCGAAAACGGATGCGCCCTTCCAGGTCGAATAGCCTCTTGCGCTTTCTCGACAGGACCAGGTTCTTGAGGGCTTCATGGATGACAGCCCGTTTGGTCTTGAGGCCAGTCAAAACCATAGCCTCTTCAATCAAGTCATCATCCAGCACCACGTTGGTTCTCATGCCTCGATCATACGCCAGCCGATGTGTACGATGCCGGATAGGAACCCTCACTCGTAGCGCAGAGCCTGGACCGGATCGAGGCGGGAGGCCCGGTATGCCGGAAATGTTCCCGCCAGCAAGGTAATCGCCGCCAGCAAAAGGACCGTGCCGCCGATCGTCACAGGATCGATGGCGTTCACCTCGAAGAGCAGCCGGCCCATGATCCTTCCCATGGCCAGCGAGGCGGCAAGCCCCAAGGCCGCACCGATGCCGACCGGCAAAAGGGCTTGCAGGGTCACCATTCGACTCACTTGAAAGCTGCCGGCGCCCAGGGCGATGCGCAAGCCGATTTCCTGGGTTCGCGAGGCGACCCTGTAGGCCACCACGCTGAAGATTCCCACTGCGGCCAGGATGAGGGCGAAGAGGGCGAACAGGCTCAGCAGGCTTGAAGCGATGCGCCACTGGGTGGTCGAGCCGGCCAGAGCCTCCTGCATGGTCTGGACCGCATAGACGGGCTGATCGGCGTCCAGGGCCAGCACTTCCCGCTTGACGGCCGGCAAAAGGCCGCGCGGATTGCCGTCGGTGTGAACGATCAAATAAAGCTGATTTGACCAGCCGTTGGCTTGCCGGACGCTCAAGAACATCTCGGGCTGAGGCGGGACTGAGGGCCCCCGGTTATGAGCCGAGGCCACCACTCCGATCACTTCGGCCGTGGGCGCGTCCGAGCCCGGACGCCCCATCACGATGCGCTGGCCAACAGGGTTTTCGCCGCCGAAGTGGCGTCGGGCCAGCTCCTGGTTGATGACGGCCATGAATGGAGTGCCGGTCCGGTCGCGTTCGTCGAAAGTGCGCCCCTGCAGCAAGGTGACGCCAAAGGTCTCGAAGTAGCCGGCAGTGGCGAGAGTGCCGTAGGCCGTGGGCAGACGCCCCTCCGAATCGATCGCCTGGCCCTCCTTCTGGAATTGGCGACGGGAAAAGACATTGGGCGGAATCTGGCTGGCTGCGGCGGCTTGATGCACTCCAGGCAATCCTTCCACCCGCTCGATCAAGGTCTGGAAAAAGGCTGTGATCCGTTCTCCCCGGTATTTTTCCCAGGGCAGGGTCAAACGCATGGTCAGCAGATTGTCGGTTCGGAAACCGGTATCCACACCCTGCAGGCGGACGAAGGAGTGGACCACCAGGCCGGCGCCCACCAGCAGGATGACCGCCAAAGTCACCTCAACTGCCACCAGAGCGCCTTGCAGTCGCTGCTTGCCCGCCGACTGGGTGGACTGGCCGCCTTCGCTCTTGAGCACGTCCTGCAAGTCGCTGCGCGAGAGGCGCAAGGCAGGCAGCAGCCCCAACAGCAGTCCGGTGGCGACAGAAATCAGCAGCGTGAAGGCCAAGGTACGGGAACTGATCGAGATGCTGGTCGAGACAAAGGGAATGCTGGCCACCAGGTTGCTCAAGGCCTGCACTCCTCCCACGGCCATCAGCAGCCCCAGCGCTCCGCCCGCCAGGGCCGTCAGCCCGCTTTCTGTCACCATCTGCACGGTCAGCCTGGCGCGTCCCGCCCCCAGGGCCCTGCGGACGGCGTATTCCCGCCGACGATGGATGGAACGGGCCAGGAAAAAGCTGCTCAGGTTGGCGCAGACCAGCAGCATCACGAAAACCACTGCGCCCATCAGCATCAGCCCCGCCGGACGCATTGCCGAGGTGTTGATGCCCGTCCAGGTCTGCGCCACCAGCTTCCAGCCCTCGTATTCCTCGAATTCACCCAGGTATTCCAGCTCGATGCGGCGCGAGATGGTCTCCAACTCGAGATTGGCATCTTCCAGGCTGGCGCCAGGCGCCAGCCTGGCCAGGATCTGCATCTGCCGTCGACCGCGCTCAAAGCGCTCGGGAGGGACACCGAAGGGCAGCCACAGGTCGGTTCCGTAGATCAGGGTTTCGGGAGGCATCACGCCCACCAGGGTGCGGGGATTTCCATTGACGTAGATCACTTGGCCGACCATGCCGGGGTCGCCCCCGAATCGCCTCTGCCAGAATCGATGGCTGATGATGGCCACCTCGCCGCCCTTGAGGGTCTCTTCTTGCGTAAACCCACGGCCCAGCGCGGGCTGGACCCCCAGAGTATCCAAGGCATTTCCCCACCAGAAAGCGGAAAAAACATTCTCGGGAGATTCAGAGCCGGAGACTTGGCGATGGCCCATGTCCCAGCAGACCACCTGTTGCAGGGTCTTGCTCTGGGTCCGCACGTCCATGTATTCCAAGGGCGAGAGGACTTCCCAAAAGCCCAACTCCTGCTTCTTTTTGGGGAAGACCGTGCCCACGCCGACCAGGCGGTCTTGCTCCGGGTAATCAAAGGGATGGAGGATGAGGCTGTCCACCAGGCTGAAAACGGCCGTGTTGGCGCCGATTCCCAGAGCCAGGGTCAGCACAACCAGGGCCGTGAAGCCAGGGGACCGGGAAAGGGTCCGAACAGCGAACCGGAAATCTTGACAGATGTTCTGCATCTTGGAATCTCCTTGTCTTGGCGCCTTGGATGGCGACAAAAGGGCTTGAAGGCTTTTTCGCAGTCGCACCCTTTCCGACAGATCGCAGCGCAGGGTGGTCGCGACCTGCCACCAGAACCAGAGTCGCGCCAGCAGGAATCCTTGCTTGGGAAGGCTGTGGCGTGCGTACTCCTCGACCAGATCCCCCAACATCGCTTCGCGGTCGCCGGGGTGCGCCAGCCGGGAAAACAGCCAGGATGCAAAGCGCGGCGGACGGCTCATGTGCCCTCCCTCTGGGGCTCGAACCAGACGCCTTCCCACATCTGGTCAAGCATGGTTCGGGATGCCTGCAGAGCCCGGATGCCGGTCGGATCGATCCGGAAGTATCGGGTCGCCCGCCCGCCGCGCACCGGAGTGGCCTCCCCCACCCTTGAGCTGAGGTATCCCTTGCCTTCCAGCCGCCTCAGAGTGGAGTAGACCGGCCCGATCGACACCCTCCGGGCCGTTCGCTCTTCGATCTCGCGCCGGATGGTCATGCCATAGCC
>JANQFM010000709.1 GCA_028277865.1 Acidobacteriota bacterium | reverse complement strand
GGATTTTGTTTCGCGAGATTTCTTGCCGCTTGACCGAAGCCTGTCGGCATGTTCCCGCCCCCAACTCAGCCACTCCATCGTGGCTAACAGGAATTCCGGACAACATCTCCAGCGCCCTTCAGCGGCACCCGACTTGCCCGCTTGGCGTTCAACGCAATGCAAACCACCATTCTTTGTGCATTGTAAGCACGAACAGGAAACAAAAGTCAAGAGCTAAGAAAGGGGAAATGTCACCGGCTTTCCGCGCACAGTCGGAATTGTAACATTCGGCGTCTAGGAATGCCATCCCAAAATTGGAAAAAGCATTGTTGGGAAATTCTTGGCCCCAAAAAGGGGAATGATCGCCGAAATCGGGGAGTCATTTCCAGATCACCATCAGGATCCCCGCAACGACCAAGGCCATCCCAGGCAATTTGCGAAGCACGTCTTGCTCCCTGAAGAAAAACACCGAAATCAGCACGGAGTAGAGCAGTTCGACCTGGCCAACCGCCTTGACATAGGCAACCAGCGCCAGCGAGTAAGCCCAAAACCAGCAGATGCTGCCCGAAAAGCCCACTGCCCCGATCAGTGCCATGCGCCTCCAATGGCGCCGGATACGGGCCAGCTGGCCTGGAGTGACAGCCACCAGGTAGGTTGTCGCCAATGCTACCTGCATCCAGACGGTGTGAAAAAGCGTGTTGACGGTTGCTTGAAAGCGTCCCTCGCCGACCTGCGGGTTGGCCTCAACCAAAACGGCAGTGGCTTCCTTGAGAAAAAAGCTGGTCAAGACCAGCAGGATGCCTGATGACATGGCCTGCAGGGCGCCCAGGTCGAAATGAAAGGCTCTGCGCCAACCGGAAAGGCCTTGGTCGCGCCCCAGGTTGACCAGCAGCACGCCGACTCCGCAGATCAGCACTCCGACCCATCCCTTGGGGCTGGGGACCTCGGCGAAGAAAAACACTCCGATCAGGGCGGCAAAGACTACCTCCAGCTTGTGAAGCACGATCGATTCGGCAAAGCTGGAGCGCCGGAAGGCCGAGACCAAGGCCACGTTTCCCAACAGCTGTGCAGCGGCGGTCCCGAAACACCAGGCGTAAAAGCCGGCCGGCGTCCTCAAAGAACCCTGCCACAAGGAGATCAGCAGCAGCACAAGAGCGGACAGCGGAAGATTGAAGGCAAAGCGGGCCCAGGTATTGAGGGCCGGCGAAACCTCCCGGACGATGCCCCGAGCCAACACATTGCGGCTCGTCTGAAATGAGGCGGCGCAGATGGCGATGAGGATCCACATGATCAGAAGGATTCATGAGTCAGGAAGACAAAAGAGAGCAGACAGGCTTCGGGATGGCTGTAGCCTTTGCCGGCTTGGGATCCCGCCGTCCCCCGTCCCCGCTTCCAACTCCCTTTTTCCCGATTCCTGCCTCCTGATTGCTGCCCCTCAGCGGAACACCGTCCGCCGGTAATGCTTCAGCTCTTCGATCGACTCGCGGATGTCGTCCATGGCGCGGTGGGACTTGCTTTTTGGGGGCGCCTGGCGGAATTGCTGAGGGTACCAGCGGCGCACCAGTTCCTTGACGGACGAGACGTCGATGATCCGGTAATGCAGGTAAGACTCCAACTCGGGCATGTATCGGCTCAGGAAGCGCCGGTCATGGTGGACTGAGTTGCCGGCCAAAGGCGCCTTCTTCCTGGCGCAATGAGGAGACACAAATTCCAGCGTGGCCTGTTGGGCCTCGCCCTCGCTGACCGAAGACCGGCGGACCCGCTCGATCAACCCCGACTTTCCGTGATGCTTGCGGTTCCATTGATCCATCCCGTCCAGCACTTCATCCGGCTGGTGGATGACCAGGTCCGGACCCTCCTCCAAGATCTCCAATTCCGAGTCGGTGACCAGCGTCGCGATCTCGATGATCCTTTCCCGCCGGGGATCGAGGCCCGTCATTTCCAGATCGATCCAAACCAGCTTGCCCGCCTTTGCCATCGGCAGAACTTAGCACAGTCGGCAGTCGGCGGAGCGCGCAGTGCAGAGTCACGGAGAACACAGTGCCCAGACCCCCGACCTGGAACAAAGGAACCCGAAACTTCCAACATTTGGACTAAACTCTCCAACTGACAAGTGACAACTGGCAATTGGCAACTGACAACTGAAGGAAGGGATTTCATGCGAAGCTATATT
>JANQFM010000690.1 GCA_028277865.1 Acidobacteriota bacterium | reverse complement strand
CCGATTTCGTCGTAGGGGTCGGCTTCAGTCCCTGCGGCGGAGCCCGAGCCCGTGGTCTTGATGTGGATGGTGTCCGTAGGGGTCGCGAAGTTGAATGGGCCACGACTGGTCCTGCTGGGACGTTCGCCCTTCCCGGCGGAGGGCGAGCGGCGAAAGTGGATCGAGGAGCAGGGCGAGGACGACCCCGTGAGCCGCAAGATCCGCCGCCTGGAGGCCATGCAGAAAGCAGGCGCCGAGGTGCTGGTCCTCAGCGCCGACCTGTCGGATCGCGAAGAGCTGGCCGCTGCGCTGGGGCAGGCGCGGCAGCGGTTCGGGGACATCCAGGGCGTGCTGCACGCCGCCGGACTGCCGGGAAGCGGCCTGATTCACCTCAAAACCCCGGAGATGGCTGCCGAGGTGCTGGCGCCCAAGGTGCTCGGCACGCGCAACCTGCAAGCCCTGTTGGCACCTGGCAAGCTGGATTTCTGGATTCTCTTTTCTTCCCTCACCGCCTACACGGGCGGCTACGGCCAAGCCGATTACACCGCCGCCAACGCCTACCTGGACGCCTTTGCCCAGCAACGATGGCTGGGCTCGGCAGGCTACACTGCCTCGGTCAACTGGGACGCCTGGGGCGAGGTGGGGATGCGCATGCGCAGCGCCGATCAGCAGGGCCGTCGGCCGGGTGAGCAGCCCGACGAGTTCGAGCCGGTGGAGCATCCCCTATTGCAGCGCCGCCTGATCGGACGCGAAAACGGGGAGAAAGAGACCTACAGCGCCCGTCTGAGCCCCCAGACTCACTGGATGCTCGACGAGCACCGCATCCTGGGCACTCCCGTGCTGCCCGGCGTGGCCTACCTCGAAATGGCCCGCGCCGCTTTGCAGCCCCACGCCAACGGAGGCCCTGTCGAACTGCACGAGGTCTATTTCGTCGAGCCCCTCAGCGTCGAGGATGACCGGCAACGGGAGGTCCGCACGGTGGTGGAAAAGGACGACGCCGGCTATCAATTTCGCATCCTGGGACTGGACTCCGGTGCGTCCTGGCACGAGCACGCTTTCGGAAAGGGGATCCCGCTGCCTTCGACCCGGGCGCCGCAGCACGACCTCACCCAACTGCTGGCGGCGCTCAAAGAGCCGAAAGTGATCGAAGACGACCCCCGCCGCAAGGATCCCGGCTTCGGCGCCCGCTGGCACAGTCTGAAGAAAGTCCATGTCGGCAAAAGCGAAGTCATTGGCGAGTACCAGTTGCCTGACGGGCTGGAGTCCGACCTGGATGAACTGCACCTGCACTGCGGGCTGCTGGACCGACTGGTCAGTTCCTCGATGGACCATCTCACCCGCGAGTCGGCCTTCGTCCCCTGGTCGTGCCGGCGGATCACCGTCTGGGGGCCGCTTCCCGGACGGGTCTTCTGCCGCGCCCGCCCCCGCTCCGACAGCCCTTCCGGAACCTCGGCCCACGACATTTGGATCATGGATGAGAAGGGAAGGGAAGTGGCTGCCGTCGAGGGTTTCAGCTTCCGCCAGACCGGCAGGCTGACCGAACAATTTCAGGATCATGCCGATCCGCCGGGAGGGATCGGCCAGGCGGCGGCCCAGCAGGACGGCCACTCGGTCGGCCAGGCCGCAACGCCGCCAGGGGCGACCGTCGAGGAGATCGTGCGGACCCAGGTGCAGGAGCTGTCCGTCAAGGACGGCCTGCAGGCGCTGTGGACGATCGTCCAAACCGGCCGGCTGCCTCAGCTGGCCGTGGCCCTGGAAGATCCCAACCAGACCCTGGCCCGTTTGCGCAGCGCCGACGCCTTCTCGGACGTTGAAGAGGACGACCTGCCTGTCGGCGAAGCTCACCAAAGGCCCGACCTGACCACTGCCTATGTCGCCCCCCGCAACGACTTTGAAGCCGAGATCGCCTCGGTATGGCAGCAGGTCTTGGGCATCGCCGAGGTGGGTGTCCACGACAACTTCCTGGAGCTGGGAGGCGACTCGGTGCAAGTCCTTCAGATCGTGACGCGGGGCAACCGGAGGGGTCTGCAGCTCGACCCCCAAATGATCTTCGAGAATCCCTCGGTGGCGGAGCTGGCCCAGGCCTTGGGCGAGACCCAGCAGGCTCAGCATGGAAGAGCCGCTCAAGAAGTGCCTCTAACGCCCATTCAAAGGCGCTTCCTGGATCATCTGGCGACCCGTTCGGCGCCGCCGGGCAACGTCCTGCAGTTGGAGTCGCCGAACTTCGATTCCCTTGCCTTCGAAGAGGCTTTGCAAGCGGCGGCGAGCGCTCATCCGGCTTTGCATCTGAGGCTTGATCTTGAGCAGGAGTGCTGGCAAGAGCCGGTCGGCGAAGACGTCAGGATTCCTCTGGAAAGGGTCGATTTGGCAGGTCTGGCGGCGGATGCCCTCCAGGACAATTCCCAACGCCTGGCCTCCCGCCTGCTGGAAAGCCTCGATCCTGCACAGGGAGTCCTCCTGCGGGCTGCCCTGCTGGAATTCGGCCCCCGACATCCCGATCGGGTGCTGCTGGCCGGCCACCATCTGGCGCTGGACGCCTCCTCCTGGAAAACCCTGATCGATGACCTGGATCAGGCTTACCGTCAGCGCCTGTCCGGCCAAACGCCCGAGATGCCCCCTGAGCCCGATTCCTATGCCGAATGGGCTACAGGCTCGGCCAGACCTGAGCAGCCCGAGGGCTTGGCTGACCAGACCGGCTTCTGGCTGCGGCAAATCGAGGGGCCGTCTTTGCCCTTGCCGGGAATGGTCGGCAACCCGGAGGCGTC
>JANQFM010000655.1 GCA_028277865.1 Acidobacteriota bacterium | reverse complement strand
CCATTTTTGGAGATCGATCATGGACAAATCCTAGCGAGGCGCAGCCTCAGACCGGAAGGCTCTATCCACAGATCGCCTGGGAAGGAAAAAAGACTTTTTTGAGGTGCAGCCCGGAAGAGCCTCAAAAAAGTCGTTTTTCCTTCCCAGGCGATCTCTTCCGTAAGGGTAGACACATCGTCGAGCCTTTTGTTGGGTCGGGTACTTCGCAGTGCCGATTCTCTTCAGATTCAATTGAGTGCCTTGTCAGTGCGCGCTGACGCAGGCATAGCCGGGACCGCGCGGAGGAAGCGCAACGCAGGAATCACCCCGAGGGCCGCTCAGAAGTCATAGATCTGAGGTGGGTTGACGCAGTCGGATATCAAGTTGACATTGGTTGACATGACTGGAGCCGCGCAAGCCGTTCAGGACCAGCGCTTGGCCAGGGGGGAAAAGGCCCGCAAGAAGATTCTGGATCACGCCATGGACGTGGCTTCGCGTGAAGGGCTGGAAGGCTTGACCATCGGACGCCTGGCCAGCGAACTCGATATGAGCAAAAGCGGGTTGTTTGCCCACTTCGGATCCAAGGAAGACCTGTAGCTGGCGGTCATCGACGCGGCGCGGGACGTTTTCGTGGCCGAAGTGGTGGGGCCGTCACGCATGGCGGAGCGAGGGCTAGAGCGCCTGTTGGCCCTGATGGACGGCTGGCTCGGCTACTTGGGAAGCGGCATCTTCAGCGGAGGCTGCTTTTTCGCTGCTGCTGCCAGCGAGTTCGATGGAAGGCCCGGAGCGGTGCGCGACCGCATCGTCGAGTTGCTGAAGACCTGGAAGAAAGTGCTGGTCGAAGAGATCGAGCTGGCTCAATCCAGGGGCGAGCTTGCGGTTGAATCGGACGCCGGGCAATTGGCCTTCGAACTGCACGCCTTCGTCCAGGAAGCCAACTGGGCCTTTCAGCTTTTTCAGGATCCCGAAGCCCTCACCCAAGCACGGCGGGCTATCCGATCGCGACTGGGGGAGGGGGGCGGGGATCTCACGCAAAGACGCAAAGACGCAAAGTAAGATGCCGAGATAATCAGGTCTTTCTGGACTCTTTCTTTTTTGCGCCTTTGCGTCTTTGCGTGAGATCTGGTCCTCTTCCTTCACAACAACCCCCATTTTTCCAGCTTCCTCAGAATCCTGCGCCGATGAGTGCCGCCCCAGTAGACACGATTGCAGACGGAGCAGTACTTGAAATGCTGCTGGGTACGAAAGACGTAGGGCGGAACCCGCTGGCGGACTTCCGGCTTGGTCATTGCCCGGATGGGGGAGGTGCAGATCAGGCAGCGGGACAGGACCTGCTCAGCCTGGACGTATCGCCCCAAGAATTCGAGCGTCTCCTTGAGCTGCTCTTCCAGGCCGATGCTTTGCACCAGCAACGAACGTTCCCGCAGGAGGCGCCTTTGCACCAAACGCCGGTCCTGGGTCAGGGCCAGGCGGTCTTCAGCAGCGCAGCGTCGGGCGATTTCGCCGTCTTCGATGCGGTTGTCATAAAAGGTGTCGAAGCCCAGAATGCGCAGCCAGCGGGCCAGGCTTCCCAGCATTACGTCTGCCAGCAGCCGGGGCTCTGGTTGGCCGCTGCAATGATGGGGGAGGACACTCCGCAACCCCTTACCCGTTTCCCGTTCTCCGTGTTTCTTCCTGGGTGGCCTCGACAAAAGCGCCCATGCGGCGAAACCTGTCGAAGCGGTCGCTGAGAAGTTGCTCCTCGTCGAGCTGTTGCAGCTCGTCCAAGTGGCGCAGCAAGGCGGCCCGCAGCAGGTCAGCGGCTTGGTCCCAATCTTCCTGGGCGCCTCTTGGGGGCTCCGGGACGACTTCATCGATGATTTCGAGCTTGTGCAGATGGTCGGCGGTCAGGCGCAGGTTTTCGGCGGCCTCCTTGGCGTGCTGCTGATCCTTCCACAAAATGGCCGAGCAGCTTTCAGGCGAAATCACCGAATAGGTGGAGTTTTCCAGCATCAAAACCCGGTTGGCCACCCCGATGGCCAAAGCGCCTCCGCTGCCTCCCTCGCCGATCACGGCTGCGATGACGGGAATGCGCAGCTGGGCCATGGCACGCAGGTTGGAGGCGATGGCTTCGGCTTGCCCCCGCTCTTCGGCACCCACTCCGGGATAGGCGCCCGGCGTGTCGATCAGGGTGATGACAGGACGGCGGAACTTTCCCGCCATCTGCATCAGGCGGATGGCCTTGCGGTAGCCCTCGGGGCGCGGCATGCCGTAGTTGCGGTGCAGGCGCTGACGCATGTTGCGGCCTTTTTGCTGGCCGATCAGCATGACGGGGCGCTCGTCCAGCAAGGCCATCCCGGCCACGATGGCGTGGTCGTCCTTGTACTTGCGGTCGCCGTGGATCTCCCGGAATGAAGTGAAAATGCGCTTGGCGTAGTCCAGGGTGTAGGGGCGGGATTCGTGGCGGGCCAGCAAGACCCGATCCCAGGCGGCCAGCTTTTCGGATTCTCGCTTTCCCAACTACGCCCTCCTCTGGGGGCATCACGATAGCATGAAATGGTCAGGGAAGGGGGAGAGGTGCATAGGAGAAACCGCAGAGAACGGAGAGAAGAGGGAGATCAGTGGTCAGCCTCCATCGGGACACTTGAGAAGGTCAGAGGTCGAGCTGCTTGGGCAGTCTGGCACCGTGGTAAACGGTCAGGATTTCCGCTTCCTCCTTTCGGAGCCGATAGATGATTCGGTAGTTCCCCAGAATGATCTCCCGAATCTCCTTACGGCCTACTTCCGGCACAACCCTGCCTGAGAGAGGGAAGGCTACAAGTCGTTCTGTTGCTTCAAAGGCTCGATGGGCAAAATTCGAGCGTAGCGGGGCGAATCCCGGGCGATGAAGAGGCAGATGGAATCCAGGTCATCCAGGGCTTGGTCAGTCCAGTTGACTACTGACTCCAATGCCTCATCCTTTGGCGGGCCACTGCTTGAGAAACCTTCTTTCCTTCGTCAGCTTGCCGAAGGCCGCGCTCGACTTTGTAGAGCAGGTAGAGGTGGTCCATAGCATCTTCTATGTCGGCATCTTCAGGAAGTTGCTCAGCGACTTCCATTGCCATCTGTTTGGCTGTCATAGGGTGATTATACGACAGTCGTGGTCTCGGAAGCCAAACGGCGACTGGACTTCTTCCGGAGTGCTTCTCCGCGATTCTCTGACCACTCGGTTCTCGTGTCTCCTGTGTAAAATGCTCCACCATGAAAGAGCTGCGGCAAATACTGAGTAAGTACCTCCATCTTAAGGGCGAGCAGGCCGCACTGGCCAGCGTAATGCGCGTGCAGGGATCGGCTTACCGAGGCCCGGGTGCCCGCATGCTGATCTGCAGCGACGGGACCTCCTTTGGATTTCTCAGCGGTGGCTGCCTGGAAGCGGATGTGCGCGAAAGGGCCGCTCCTGTCCTGGAGTCGGGAACGCCTCAGATGGTCCGCTATGACATGACCTCACCTGACGACATCCTGTGGGGACTGGGTATGGGCTGCGACGGGATCGTGGACGTGCTCATCGAACGCCTGCCAGCTTCAAGCCAAGCCGATCCGCTGCAGTTCTTGGACAGCTGCCTGCGGGATCGGCATCATGCCGCGGTTCTCACGGTGTACGGCGCAACCTCCGCCATCCCTTTGGCTTCGCGCCATCTGTTGAGCGAGTCGGGAGATTCCTATTCGGATATCGCCGATTCATCTGTCCGGGACCAGCTGCTCCAAGCCGCCAAGCTATGCCTGGAGCAATCCAAGACCTTTCATCAGGCCATTTCACTCGGCAATGAAGAGCTGCAAGTTCTTGTGGAGCACGTCTCTCCGCCCACCGAGCTGCTGGTCTGCGGAGCGGGCCACGACGCCGTCCCCTTGGTGCACTTCGCCTCCGAGCTGGGTTGGAAGGTCACCTTGGCCGATCACCGTCCCTCACAGGCCAACGCCCGCAATTTCCCGGACGCGGAGCGCATCGTGGCCTTGCACCCCCAAGAGGCGTCCGATCAGATCGAGCTGCACAGCGGGATGGTGGCGGTAGTGATGACTCACAACTTCCCCAAGGACGTCGAGTGGCTGTCCTGGCTGCTGCCCTCCACCGTCCCCTATATCGGGATGCTGGGTCCACGCGCCCGCCTGGACAAGCTGCTCAATGAACTGGCATCGCAGGGCGAGGATCCGGCAACCTTCGATCCCCAACGCCTCTTCGGTCCGGTGGGCCTGGACATCGGCGCCTCGACTCCGGAAGAGATTGCCCTGGCCATCCTGGCCGAAATCCGCGCCGTCCTCTCCGGCTGCCAGGGTGGATTCCTGAAACAAAGGCGTGGCCCCATCCACAGCCGCTCCAGCACGAAGATTCGGCATTCATGAGGGAAAGCAAGCGAATCTCGACGCCTTGCCACCTCACGGCATTGTGCTAGCATAAAAATCCCCAACGGGGACATGGAGGCTAGACCATGCCCACACAAGAGCAAGAGGTTCCTGCCCAGGGTGTGCCCCTTTCGTCGGATCTCGACGATCCGGAAGCTTATCCGTACTTCCTTTGGGACGATCCCATGTCGAACAACGAATTGCGACAATGTCTGCGAACGGCTTCGCCACCGGAGAGGATTCGCTTGCTGGCCAAGATTCTGCGCCAGGCACGCGACACCGATGTTTGGAAATACACCAGCCCCGACGAAGTCGTGAGGGTCTGGCCGACCCTTTCTCCGCAGCTTGGCCGGCGACGGAGGTTCTGGGAGTTTCTGCTGAGCTCTTGGGCCAAGCAAGGACGGATTGACTTTGAGCCGACTCGATAGGCTGCAACCAAAGACCTCGACCTGTTCACAACCGAAGACCGCATGGAGCAGGGAGCTCAGGCATTGGCAGCAGCCGCCCAAGATGTGGGCGGGTCGCTTGAAAGCCTCATGGGCTCACCGGACTTTCGCCGTTATCTGCTGCAGCGCGCTTCGAGTTCAGTTGTGATCGAATTGGTGCGGGATCTTGCACCTCAGATCATCGAGGCAAAGCCCCTTGTGGGAACGATCCGAGTTGATCCTCCAGAGGAGATAACAGCCAATAAACTGTGCACTCTTCTTTCGCGAGCCGAGATTCGCGATCTGGTCGACCTGAAGGCTCTCGAGGCTGCCGGTTATTCGGTAGAAGATCATTTGAGGATGGCGTGCCGCAAGGATGGGGGATTGACTGCGGGCCAGCTTGGGTGGGTTCTGTCACAGATCGAAATCGGCGACGATGCGAGGCTTCCAGGTGATGTAGGGGTCGATGAGCTGCGTCAATACCTGCACGATCTCACCAATCGCCTGGCGAGTCTGGCCTTCCCCGATTCCACGTCTTAGCTTGGTCACTTTTCAAGATGTTTCCCACGGAAAAGGTCAAGCTTCTTGCCTGGTTTCGTTAAGTGAGCATCAACTTGTCCACACGCTTTCTTACCGCCTCTGCGGCACGTCAAAGTCGAGAACTTGGTTGCGACAAGCGTTTTGAAGATTAACCGTCGATGATCTTTCTCAATCCTTTCAGCCTGTGATCCCTGCGCTTTTTCTTCTCCGATTCCTGCCTCCACTTTTCTTCCTCAGAGAATAATTCAAGCTGGCTGAGCCGTGCATCCGGGTTGGCGGCGATGTTGGCCAGCAGGGTTTGATAGCTGTTGGACAGGCTTTGGATGGTGGAGGCTTTGAAAAGGGCAGTGCTGTAGCTCCAGGTTGCGTGCAGTCCGGTCGAAGTTTCGCTGACTGTCAAGGTCAGGTCGCGTTGCACGGTGTCGTGGTCTGATTGCAGCGGTTTGATTCGCAGTCCGGGCAGGTCCAGGGAGCGTTGGCCGACGCTGCGGTGATAGCTGAGCATGACCTGGAAGAATGGTTCGCGGCCGGGCAGGCGCTCAGGATGCAGGGCTTCCACCAAGTGATCAAAGGGGACTTCCTGGTGTGCATAGGCCTGCAGTGCCGTGCGGCGCAGGCGGGCAAGGAAGTCGCGGAAGGTCGGATCGCCGGAAAGGTCGCTGCGCAGGACCAGAGTGTTGACGAAGAATCCGATCAGGTGTTCGACCTCGGGGCGTTGACGGTTGGAGACGGGAGTGCCGAGTGACACCTGCTCGCTGCCGCTGCGGCGGCTGATCAGGATCTTCAAGGCGGCGGCCAAGGTCATGAACAAGGTGGCGCTTGCAGCACGGCTGACCGACTGCAGGCGGGCCAACAGCTCGGAATCGATGCTGAAGTCCAAATAAGCGCCCCGGTAGTCCGGCTTTTGTGAACGCTGACGGTCGGTGTGCAATGGCGACGGATCGAGGTCGGACAGCTTCCTGCTCCAATAGCGGACCTGGCGCTCCATCTCACCGCCGCCGAGCCAATCGCGCTGCCAGGCGGCGTAGTCGGCGTACTGGATAGGGAGGGCAGGCAGTTCGCGGTTCGCAGTTCGCAGTTCGCAGTGGGTCTGGTAGAGGGCGGAGAGTTCTTGAGTCAGGATTTCCATGGACCAGCCGTCGGTGATGATGTGGTGCATGGTCAGAAGGAGGACAGAAGAGGAGAGCGGTTCCGGGTTCCGGGTTCCGGGTTCTGGATCTGAACTGCCAACTGCCAACCGCCAACTGCCAACTTTCCCCAACCGCACCAGCCAGGCTCGGTAGAGCGGCGCCTGTGAGAGCGTAAACGGACGGTTGGCTTGTTGGCGGTTGAGGCGGGAGAGTTCGGTTTGGCGAGATTCGGTGTCGAGAGAGGTCAGGTCCACTAAGGGCAGCGAAAACGGTTCATGCGGGTGGATGCGCTGGATGGGACGACCTTTGGATTCCGGGAAGTCCGTGCGCAGGACTTCGTGGCGTTCGACAATGGTTTGCATGGCTGCCTGCAAGGCCGAGAAATGCAGTTCCCCACTCAATTGCAGCGCGATGGGGATGTTGTAGGCGATGAGGCCGGGCTCGATGCGGTCCAGCATCCAGAGGCGCTGCTGGGCGAACGACAAGGGCAAATGCCCGCTTCGCTCCACTGGGCCGATGGCAGGGATGGTGACTGCGCCGGACTGGTCGGCGCAGGCGGTCTCGATCCGCTGGGCCAAGTCATCGAGGACTGGATGCTCGAAGAGAACCTTCAAAGGCAGGTCCACCTCGAAAGCCGCCCGGATGCGCGCGGCCAGACGGGTGGCCAGCAGCGAGTGTCCGCCCCGTTCGAAAAAGTTGTCCTCCAATCCCACCGTCTCGATCCCCAACAGATCAGACCAAATCCCGGTCAGCAGCTCCTGGGTGGGAGTGAGGTTGTCGGTTGAAGCGCTTCCGGGCTCCGCCTCTAAACTGACAACTGCCTCCCGATCGATTTTGCCGCCGGGTGTGAGGGGGAAGGCTTCGACTTGGATGATGTCTGAGGGGACCATGAAGGGGGGGAGGTGCTGCTGGAGATGACGGCGGAGAGGGGATTGAACCGCAGAGGACGCAGAGAGAAGACGCAGAGGACGGAGGGAAGACTTCTCTGCGACTCTCTGCGCTCTGTCTCTGTGTTCTCTGCGGTTTCTCCCCTCTCCCTCTCTTTCTCTCTCTCCCCCAAGCCCTACCACGTACGCCACCAACCTCTCCTCACGCACCGCCACCACCGCCTGATGCACTTCAGGGTGCTGCACGATCACTGCCTCGATCTCGCCCAGTTCGATGCGGAATCCCCGGATTTTGATCTGGTGATCGAATCGGCCCACGAATTCGAGGGCATCGCGCCGCCAGCGCGCCAGGTCGCCGCTGCGGTAAAGGCGCTTTCCGGCCTCCATAGGATGGGGGATGAAGCGCTCGGCGGTCAGTGCTGGACGATTCAGGTAGCCTCGGGCTAATCCCTCTCCGCCGATGCATAACTCTCCGACGACTCCCAAGGGAACCGGTTGATGGTGGTAGTCCAGGACGTAAAGCGAGGTGGCGGTCAGGGGGCGGCCAATTGGGACAGTTGGCAGTTGGCAGTTGGCAGTTGGCAGTCCAGAAGCGGAGTCCGGAATCCGGACCCTCGACCTTGGACTTTGGACTTTGGGTTTTAGGCTTTCCTGCACCTCGAACCAGGAAGCGAATGTCGTGGTTTCGGTAGGGCCGTAGACGTGGAGCAGCCGCCGCGGAGGTTCGGACTTCAACACATGCTGCACAGCGCCGGGATCCGACGCCTCGCCTCCGAAGAGCACATTGCCCAGATTGCGGAAGGCCTGAGGCTGCTCGGCGGCGATCCGGTTGAAGAGGGCGGTGGTCAGGAACATGCAGGTGACTGCCTGGCGTTGCATCCAGAGGGCAGATTCCCTGGGCGACAAGAGGGTTTCCCGATCCACTCCCACCAGGCAGCTCCCGTTGGCCAGGGCACCCCAGAGTTCGAAAGTGATGGCGTCGAAGCTGCTGCTGGCAGCCTGGGCCATCCGGTCGGCGGAATTTAGAAGGATGTAGTCCGTGCTGATGAGCAGGCGCGGGATGGCCCGGTGAGGAATGGCCACTCCTTTGGGGTGCCCGGTGGAGCCGGAGGTGTAGATGACGTAGGCCAGGCTGTCCGGTGGAGAAGATCGCCAATCTTGGCAGGTTGTGCCCGGGTGACCGTTGAAGAGAGTTTCCAGTTCAACGTCCGGCAGGCTGGTGGAAGGGAGTCGCCCCCGCAGGCTCTGCTGAACAAGGATGGCGTCGGCTTGGGTGTCCATCAGCATGAATTCCAGCCGTTGGGCAGGAAATTCCGGGTCCAGCGGCAGGTAGGCGGCACCGGCCTGGAGGATGCCGCAAAAGGCGGCCACCATCTCCAGCGAACGATCTGCCATCACGCCCACCAGCGAATCCGATCTGATGGATTGCTGCGCCAGGCAGGTTGCCACCAATCCCGCCCTGCGGCCCAGTTCACCGTAGGTCAGGTGTTGTTCGGCAAACACCGCGGCCACCGCTGACCCGCGCTGCACGATCTGATCTCGAACCAGGCCCCCGATCCCATCTGGTACGGCTTGTGATGGCCAAACGGCGGCTGGACGGGGCAGTTCAGTCATCACCTGATGCCGTTCCGCCGCACTCATCAAGGGAATTTCGGACAGGCGCAGTCGGCGCTCTCGGCCGATCGTTTGAGCCAGATTTCGGAAGTGCCCGGCCAATCGCCGGATTGTGCAAGCATCAAAGAGGTCCGCACTGTACTCCAGGTTGCCCGCCAAGCCTGACTCGACTTCGGTCAATGTGAGGGTCAGGTCAAATTTGGAGAGGGCTGCCGCCGATTCCAAGCCCGAGATCTCCAGGCCCTCCACGTCGACCGGGCGGGAAGGGGCGTTTTGCAGGGCGAACATGACCTGGAAAAGCGGTGTCCGGTTCAGGCTTCGCTGCGGCTGGAGGGCTTCGACCACGGCTTCGAAGGGAATGTCCTGGTGAGCATAGGCTTGAAGAGCCGTCTCCCGCACACGCTGCAAGAGTTCTGCGAACGTCGGGTCGCCGGACAGGTCGTTGCGCATCACCAGGGTGTTGACGAAGAATCCGATCAGGCCTTCGATTTCCTCCCGGTTGCGGTTGGCGATGGGCGTGCCGACCGCAACGTCATCCTGTCCGCTCCAACGCCGCAACAGCGCTTGGACAGCAGTCAGCAGGGTCATGAACAATGTAGTGTCCTGCCCTCGGCTCAAATCTCCCAGCTTGTCGGCCAAATCGGCCGGCCAAACAAAACTGATCGAACCGCCCCGGAAGCTTGAATGAATCGGGCGGGGCCGATCGGTGGGCAACTCCAAAGGCGGAACACCCTGAAGGCGCTGCCTCCAATAGTCCATCTGCACCTCCAAGACCTCGCCGTTGAGCCACTGACGCTGCCAGATGGCAAAGTCGGCGTAGTGGAGGGGAAGTCCAAGGTCCAAGGTCCAAGGTCCAAGGTCTAGGGAATCCGGATGTGCGAATCGTTGGTAGAATTTGGTCCATTCGCGGACGAGAATGTCCATCGACCAGGCGTCGGTGATGATGTGGTGCAGGGTCAGAAGGAGGACGGATGAAGCGAGCGGTTGCGGGTTCCAGGTTCCAGGTTGCGGCTCTGAACTGCGAACCGCAAACTGCGAACTGCGAACTGATTGTGCGGTTCCGGATCTCGGATGACCTTGGACTTTGGACCTTGGACATTGGACTCTCCTCCCCTTCTCCGTAAGTACCAAAGCAGCCCTCAGCAACGGCCCTCGGGAGAGATCGAAGGGGCGCTGGGCTTCCTGCTGGGTCAGGCGGTTTTGCTCGATTGCCTGGCGGGGCTTTTCGAGGGCGGTCAGGTCGATGAGGGGCAGGGCGACGCTCAGGTGCTGGTGGATATGCTGAACGGGCTGCCCCTGGCGGGACGGGAAGCAGGTGCGCAGGGTTTCGTGACGCTGGACGAGGGCTTGCAGCCCAGCTCGCAAAGCGGCCACATTGAGGCGTCCGCGCAGCTGCAGGGCAGTGGGCAGGTTGTAAAGGGCGCTGGACGGCTGCAGCTGGTCCAGGAACCAGAGGCGCTGCTGGGCGTGGGAGAGGGGAATGTCCCCTCGACGATCGGCCGGACGTATGGGCGGCGTCGGCGCAGCACAGCCACTGCGGCGAGCATCCCGGATGCGCTGGGCCAGTTGGCGGGGGCGAGGCGCTTCAAAAAGCGTGCTCAGAGGCAACTCGATCCGAAAGGCCTTGCGGATGCGCGATATCGCCTGAGTGGCCAGCAGCGAGTGCCCTCCCAACTCGAAAAAGCTCTCCCCGGCGCCCACCCGCCGGATCCCCAAAACCTCGGCCCAGATTCCGCACAGCACCTCCTCCTCCGCTGTCCGAGGTGATCCGAAACCCGATTCAGGCAGATCCCCCAAGCTCGGCTCCGGCAAAGCCTTCCGGTCCACCTTGCCGCTGGGAGTGAGGGGCAACTCATCAATAGCCATGAAAAGAGTCGGGACCATGTACTCGGGCAAATGAGTTTGGAGGTGGGAGCGGAGAGAGGGGGGAGAAACCGCAGAGGACGCAGTGAGAAGACGCAGAGGACGCAAAGAAGATCTCTCTGCGCCTCTCTGCGTTCCGTCTCCGCGCTCTCTGCGGTTTCTCCTTCCCCCCTCTTCCTGACTCCGCACTCCTGACTCCCGACTCCTACCGCTCACATAACCCACCAACCGCCCCTGCCGCACCGCCACCGCCGCTTGACGGACATCGGGATGCTTACCCAGCAGCGCCTCGATTTCGCCCAACTCGACACGGTATCCGCGCAGCTTGACCTGGTGGTCGAAGCGACCCAAGAACTCGATGTTCCCGTCGCCAAGCCAGCGTGCCAAATCGCCGCTTCGGTAAAGGCGGCTGCCTGGAATTGGATCAAAGGGATCGGGCAGGAACTTGGAGGCGGTTTCAGAAGGGCCGTCCAGATAGCCGCGTCCCACTCCTTCTCCTGCGATGCACAATTCCCCGGCCACGCCCACAGGCACGGGACGCAGGTCGGCGTCCGTCAGGTAAACGGCACCGTAAGGCATGGGGCGTCCCACGGGAGGCCTCTGGGGCCAGTCAGCTATGGGGCCGGGACGGGTGTAGGCTGCGGCCGAATGGGTTTCGGAGGGGCCGTAGTGGTTGTGCAGACGGCAGTTGGGCAAACCGTCCAGCCAGCGGACGGCGGACGGGGTCAGCAGCAATTGCTCCCCGGCTGCCAGGACATGGCGCAGCGTCAACCCATCCACCGGCTCTGATTCATAAGCCAGGGACAACTGGTGCAAAGCCACGACAGGCAAAAAGAGCGCCTCGACTTGATGCCGGGCCAATATCTTCAAAAGCGCAGGGGCGTCCCGCCGCAATTCCTCAGACACCAACACCAGGGCGCCTCCCGAGCACCACGTGGAGAAGATTTCCTGGAAGGAAACGTCAAAGGTCAGCGACGAATAGTGAAGCGTGCGCTGCCCGCCTGTCAAACCGGCTTGCCACATCACCATCCGGGCCAGGTTCTTTTGAGACAGCATGACTCCTTTGGGACGCCCCGTCGAGCCCGAGGTATAGATAACGTATCCCAGGGATTGAGGCTCATTTACGTTGGTCAAATCGCCTTCCAAGCCGAGGTGATCGTCCCAACCCGGCTCATCGACCGCCACTCGAACCGCCTGCCGGGGCAGGCGTTGCAGCAGCCCTGTGCGGCTGATCAGGACGGATGCCCGCGAGTTCTCGATCAGGTAAGCCAAGCGCTGATCCGGGAAGCCGGGATCGGGATCCAGAGGCAAGACAGCGCCTCCCGCCCGCGCAACAGCCAGCTGGGAGATGAGGCGCTGGCTGCAGCGTTCCAAAAACACTCCCACCCGTACTTCCGGTCCCACCCCCAGCTTCTGCAGCTTTGCAGCCACCTGCCCGGATCGCCACTTCAGCTCAGCGTAGGAGACACTCAGCGTTACAGAAGGCGCATCCAGAGGCTCGACCAAAGCCAACGCGTCAGGAATAGTTTCGGCTTGGTCCACGAAATGTGCAGCCACCCCTTTGTGCGGCAACTGCCGGCGGGGCGGATTCCATTCCCGCAATAGCTGCTGCTGCCCCGCCGCCTCGAGCAAAGGCAGATCCGCAATGGGCCGGTCGGGGTCGCGGGCAGCCGCTTCAAAGAGTCGTCTCAGGTGCCCGATCCAACGCCTCAGCGTGGAGGAGTCCCACAGCTCGGTACTGTATTCGCAAGCGCCAGTCAGGCCCGTCGGCGTTTCCCAGAGCGAAAACACCAGATCGAATTTGGCCCCGGAGCTTGGAACCGGCAGCATGCTGGCCTGCAATCCCTCGACGGAACCGGACGGCGGGCCAAGGTTGAGGAAGGTGAACATCACCTGGAACAGGGGCGAACGGCTCAGCGAACGATCGGGGTCCAGCGCCTCGACCACTTGCTCGAAAGGTACGTCCTGATGGCTGTAAGCCTCCAGAGCCCGCCGACGCAAGCGCTGCAAGACCTGCCCGAAAGTCGGATTGCCCGAAAGGTCCAGGCGCATCACCAAGGTGTTGAGGAAAAAGCCGATCAGGCTTTGCACCTCGGATCGTCCCCGGTTGGCGATGGGAGTGCCCACCGACACGTCCTGCTGCCCTGCCAGCCTATGCAGCAGCACCTGAAAGCCCCCAAGCAAGGTCATGAAGAGCGTCACCCCGGATTGCCGGCTCAGTTTGTGCAAGGATTCCAGAAGATCCGAGTGCCGCCCGGACTTTACCGCCCAGCTAAAGGAAAGTGTGTCGCCCTGATGGGACGGCTCGGTTGGACGAAGGCGGTCGGTTGGCAGCTCCAACGGCTGCAGCCCTTCGAGGCGTTCTTGCCAGTAGCCGATCTGCTCTTGCACCCGAGCAGCCAGATGACGGCGCTGCCAATAGGCGTAATCGGCGTACTGAACGGGGAGAGGGGGCAGGGCAGGGTCCAAGGTCCGAGGTCCAAGATCCAAGGTCGAGCGTCGAGAGTTGGGGGAAGATTGCCGGACGAAGGCGGAATAAAGGGTGGTCAGCTCTCTGGTGAGGATGGCCTTGGACCAGTCATCGGAGACGATGTGGCGGCAAGCGAATGAATACAATGTCCCGCGCATCTGTTTTGTCAACAAGATGGATCGTGCAGGTGCTGATTTCCAGCGCTGTGTCGGTATGATCGTTGATCGCTTGAGTGGTTCGCCTGTACCGATCCAGATGCCCTATGGCGAGGGCGATGAGTTTAATGGAATAAT
>JANQFM010000576.1 GCA_028277865.1 Acidobacteriota bacterium | reverse complement strand
GAGCAGTTGACCAGCACCGTCCAACGCTCCGCTGATCGTTGCAGCAATTCGATCGAGTGGATTTTCACGCGCCGCAAGGGGCGCTCGGGCTTCTTTCCTTGGCGTGCCAGTTTGTAAAGCCTTTTGCCCTTTACTTTGACGGCCGAGTAGAGTGGCGCCCTCTGCTCGATTTCTCCTTGGAAGCGGGAGAGTATGCGGCGGGCCTCCGAATCCGTGACCGGCGTTAGCGGCTGCTCCTGCAAAGTCTCGCCTTCACGGTCGCCCGTGTCGGTGGTGCGGCCTAAACGGATCACCGCCCGATACTCCTTGTCCATTCCCTGCAGGTATTGGGATAGGCGGGTGGCCTGGCCCAGCACCAGAGGCAGGACTCCGGTGGCCAGGGGATCCAGCGTCCCGGTGTGGCCCGCCTTGGTTTGAAGGAGACGGCGCACCTGGGAGACCACATCGTGCGAAGTGGGGCCGCAAGGCTTGTCCACCACTACAACTCCGTCCATTGCCTTTCTCTCACTCATGACTGCAGGTCGTCTGAGGAGGAGTCCTGACGGGCCGCTGACGGGTTCCCCAGAGCCTCTTCCAGTGCTTGGAGGATGATGGACCAGGCCTCATCCCGGCCGGTTTCCAGCGTCAGTCCGGCAGCGTTAAGGTGGCCGCCCCCTCCCAGTCTGCGCGCCACCATTCCCACGTCGCAATTCCCTTTGGAGCGCAGGCTGATCCGCTGGTAGCCGTTGGGCGTTTGCCGCAGGAAGGCTGCCGCTTCGACACCCCGCAAGGAAAGGGGATAGTGGACCAGGCCCTCGGTGTGTTCGTTGCGGCAGCCGGTCTCTTCCATGTCGTGCCGGCTCAGGCAGATCGATGCGATCCTTCCGCCCGAATGGAGCTGCAAAGTGCCGAGGGCCCTTCGCAGCAGCCGCAGCTTGATAAGGGGTTCGCTTTGGTAGACCCTTCGCGCGATATCTGCCGGGTTTGCACCCTGCCTGACCAGTCCGGCAGCGCTCAAAAAGGTGTCGGCAGCAGTATTGGAATGCTGGAACGAGCCTGTATCGGTCAGCACCGTGACGTACAGGGCCGAGGCGATTTCGGCGCTCAGGGTCACGCCCAGCCTTTCGATCAGCTGCTGGACCAGCAGGCCGACTGCCGCCACAGAGGGGTCTGTCCAGTTCAGGTCGGCATAGTCGGGGCAGGAGGGGTGGTGGTCGATGTTGATGGTGAAGAAGTCGGACAGGTTTTCGATGCCGGTGCGTTCAAAGCTGCTGCATTCGAGGATGACCACGGCTTCCCAATCGCCTTCCAGGCGGTTTCGGATGCGGATATCGTCGGCGCCGGGGATCCACTGGAAGGCCTCGGGTGTGGGATCGGCGTTGAAGACGCGTGCTGTCTTTCCCAGCTGCTTCAGAGCCAGGGCCAGGGCGAGTTCCGAGCCGATCGAATCGCCGTCGGGGCGTTCGTGAGAGGTGATGGCGAATCGCTGCCGGGAACGGATGAAGTCGAGGATTTGGTGCATGGCTGTCAAATTGGAGGCCGCAGGCGCCGTCCGGGTGCGCCCTCATCTCGCAGGCCTCCGGAGTCCGGATCTGCTCGACTGCCAGGATCGGGAACCCCGAAGATCAGAAGCCCGCAAGATGCGGGCGCTCCAAACTTAACTAAAAGTTCAAGCCGGTTTCCTGACGCCTTAATCGTAATCAATGATCTCAATCTCGTAATCTGCGTCAATTCCCAGGCTCATTTCAATATTGCGGATCATCTTCTCTGCCAGCTGTTCCAGCTTCTGCTGATTGGGGCCGATGGAGACGGCCCCCAATCGGGCGCGCTGCCAGGTGTCCTGATGCCCGATTTCGGAAATCGAAAAGCTGGACCGCGAGCGGGCCCGCTCCACGGCCTTGCGGAGCGCGTTGCGCTTGTCTTTGAGGGAGTGGCAATAGGGCAGGTAAAGCTCCAACGAACAGAAGATAATGGGCATGGCTCAGGCTTCAAGCCTCAGAAATTTTTGCGAATATTCGCGAAGGCTTCCGTGCTCTTCCGCGCGCCTCCCCACAAATCCCTGACGCCTGAAGCCTACCTAACTCAGCTCCGGCGTAGTCTCTTCCAAGGTGTAGGCTTCGATGACGTCTCCCGGCTTGACGTCCTGGTAGCCGGCGATGGAGATGCCGCACTCATAGCCGGAGCGCACGGAATTGACATCATCCTTGAAGCGGCGCAGCGAGTCGATTCTGCCTTCATGGATAACCACATTGTCGCGCAGCAGGCGGATCCTCGAGTTGCGCTGGATCGTGCCCTCTTGGATGTAGCTGCCGGCCACGATGCCGTAGCGGGGCACCTTGAAGGTGTCGCGGACCTCGGCCCGCCCTTGGAAGACTTCCTGGATGGTCGGCTCCAGCAGGCCGACCAGGGCTTGCTCGATCTCCTCGGTGATCTTGTAGATAACCGTATGGAGGCGGATGTCCACGCCCTCTTTCTCGGCGGCTTCCTGGGCGCTTTTTTCGGGTCGGACGTTGAATCCCACCACGATGGCGTCCGATGCTGAGGCCAGCAGCACGTCCGATTCGGAAATGGCGCCCACCGCCTTGAGCAGGATTCTCACCTTGACCTTTTCAGACTTGATCTTGCGCAGCATTTCGGTCACGACTTCGACCGAACCCTGGGTGTCGGCCTTGACGACCACCGGCAATTCCTGAACCTCTCCGGCCTTCATGCGGGCATACAGGTCGTCCAGGCTCATGCGGGTCGGGCGCCGCCGCTCTTGTTCGGCGACCTGCTGCTTGCGGTACTCGACCACCTGTCGGGCCATGGCGGCGTCCTGCACGCCTTGGAAGGGGTCGCCCGCTTGGGGCAGGCTCTGCAGGCCGAGGACTTCGACAGCGCTGCCCGGTCCGGAGCGGATGCTGGGATCGCCTCGGTCGTCAAACATGGCTCGGATCTTGCCAGATGCGGCGCCGGCGATGAAGTGGTCGCCGATGTTGAGGGTGCCGTTTTGAACCAGCACCGTGGCCACCGAGCCCCGACCCTTGTCGATCTTGGCCTCCAGGACGAGGCCGGACGCAGGACGGTCGGGATTGGCCTTCAGCTCCAGCACCTCGGCCACCAGCAGAATCATCTCCAGCAACGAATCCAGGTTGGTCTGCTTGGTGGCTGAAACTTCGACCATCACCGTGTCGCCTCCCCAATCTTCGGGAATCAGCTCCAATTCCGACAGTTCCTGCTTGACCTTGTCCGGCTGGGCATCCGGTTTGTCGATCTTGTTGATGGCCACCACTATGGGCACTTCCGCCGCCTTGGCGTGGTCGATGGCTTCGCGGGTCTGAGGCATGACGCCGTCGTCGGCGGCCACCACCAGCACCACCACATCGGTGGCCTGGGCGCCGCGCGAACGCATCAAGGTAAAAGCCTCGTGGCCCGGGGTGTCCAAAAAGACGATGCGCTGGCCGTTGACATTGACGTGATAGGCGCCGATATGCTGGGTGATGCCCCCCGCCTCGCCTGCGGCCACCTGCGTTTTTCGGATCGAGTCCAGCAGGGAGGTCTTGCCGTGGTCGACGTGGCCCATGACCGTGATCACCGGCGGGCGCGGCTTGAGGTCTTCGGGCTGGTCTTCGGCCTGCGACTCTTCGATGACCGACTCCTCGTAGCTGACAAAGGTGGGGGTCACCTTGAAGCGTTCGCAGAGCTTTTCCATCACCGGCTGGTCGAGCAGCATGTTGATGTTGCCCATGATGCCCATCGTGATCAGCTCTTTGAGCACGTCCTTGCTCTTGACGCTGATCTTTTCGCCGAACTCCTTGAGGCTCAGCGTTTCGGAAAGAGTCAAATCCTGCGGGACCAGTTCGCGGACCTTGGGTTCCTTGCGATGCTTGGGCGGCGCCGGCTGAACGATGATCGGAGCCCGCCTGCGGTCCACCATCCCCGGCCGCACCCTCGGGCGGGCTGCGGGTCGGACCATGCCCGCCCGCCGCACTGGCGGCTTGTGCCTGGCCGGCCTCTTCACGGGAGCCGGGGTCGGTTTTCGCGCAGGCGCCGGCTTGATGACAGCAGGCCTTGGCTTGACCGGCTCAGCGGGCTTGGCAGCCACCGGGGGCGCCTCTTTGGCGACCGGCTCGGCAACCTCGGCCGCGGGCGCCGCTTCGGGCTCTTTCTTTTCTTCGCCAGCCAGGGGTTGCGCAGCAGGTTCAGGAGGCGCTTCAGCCGGTTTTTCAACCACTGCCTCAGAGGGCGCCGCTGCTGCCTCTTGGACAGCTTCTTCAGCTTCGGCGGCAACACGCCTGTAAATCGAGGCCTTCCCTTTGCGGGGCTTGAGGGAGCCGGCCAAGGGGCTGTCTGCCAAGGAGTCTTCCTCTTCGGCCGGCTTGCGGCGCACGCCTTTTCGGGGACGGCCCATGGGAGCGATCCGCTTTCGGGGCTTGGCCGGAGCAGGCGCCTTTTTCTTCACCTTGGCCTTGACGGCCCGCGACTGCTCCTCCTGCTCGATTTCCTGCAATAGCTGAAGGCGGCGGCGAACGCGGTTGGCGATGTCCAGATCCACCAGTGTGTCGGCGGAAGGAACCCAGACGCCGATTCTCTTCAACTCGCTGATGACGATCGAGCTTCGGATCTCGAACTCCGAGGCAAGTTCGCTGACCTTGACTTGTTCCATGGTGCCCAGCTTCTACTCTATCTTCTTTCTCTGCCCTTCTTCCCGGAGACTTGCTTAGGCGCTCTCCGGCGATATCACGTCCTCCAGGGAGCTTTCATCCGCAGCTCCCTCGGAATCTTCTGCTTGCTCTTTTTCTTCTCCTGCGGCCTCCTCTCCTTCGACGGTTTCTTCCATGGCCTCTTCCTCTGCCTCAACGGCCCCATCCTCTGCAGCCTCCAGGCCTTCCTCCTCCAACAACTCGGTTTCCTCAGCCGATTCCTCTACGGCTTCCAGCTCTTCTTGAGCCTCCAAGAACGCCTCAGCCACGCTGAGGAGGCGCTGAGCGGTCTTTTCGCCCACTCCCTGGATTTCAACCAGCTCTTCGATGCTGCTTTCGGCCAATTGCTGCACGGTTTCGATCCCAACGCCCTCCAGGCGTTCCCGGTTCTTGGGGCTGATGCCGTCCACCTCTTCGAGCCCGATGGCGGCCGCCTGAGCGGCGAACTGAAGATCCATCTGGTCCAGGATCTCCTGCTTCTTCTCCTCGGCACTCTTGATGTCGATCTCCCAGTCCAGCAGCTTTGAGGCCAGACGGACGTTCTGCCCCTTCTTGCCGATGGCCAGCGAGAGCTGATCCTCGGGGACAATCACCTCCAGCACCCTCTCTCCAAGTTCCTTGATCAAGACCTTGTCGATGCGGGCGGGGCTGAGTGCGTTGATGGCGTACTCGACCACGTCGTCCGAATGCTGAATGATGTCGATCTTCTCTCCCCGCAATTCCCGGATGACGGCATTGATCCGGCTTCCCTTCATGCCCACGCAGGCACCCACCGGATCGACCGTGTCGTCATTGCTGGCCACCGCCACCTTGGCTCGTTCGCCCCCTTCGCGCACGGCCTTCTTGATCACTACCGTCCCGTCATAGACCTCGGGGATCTCGCGCTCGAAAAGGCGGATCAAAAGGGCTGGGTCGACACGCGAAAGAATGATCTGGGGGCCCTTGGAAATGCGATGGACCTTGAGGATGACGGTGGAGATGCGGTCTCCCGGATTGTACTGCTCCACACGGGATTGCTCCATGAAGGGGAGCAGCGTTTCGATGCGCTGCCGACCCATCTCGACGATCACGTCCCGGCCCTCGCGCCGCCGCACGATTCCGGTCTCCAACTCCCCCACCTGATCGGCGTACTCCTCATAGACCTTTTCCCGCTCGGCTTCGCGGATCTTCTGGTTGATGACCTGCTTGGCGGTTTGGGCCGCAATCCGCCCCAGTTCCAGGGTGGGCTTGGGGATTTCGATGAAGTCGCCCACCTCAAAGGACTCGTCGTAGCCCTGGGCCTCTTCGAGGGACATCTGCATTTCCGGCTCTTCCACTTCTTCGACGATCTCTTTGACGGCGAAGACTTCGATGGTTCCCGTCTCCGGATCGTAGCGGCCCTGAAGATCCTCATTGGTCTTGAAGAATTTCTTGGCCGCAGCCACCATGGCATCTTCGAGGGCATGGTGGATGATCTCCGGCTCGATCCCCTTCTCCTTGCTGATCAGTTCGATCTGCTGGCCTAGTATGTTCGCCATCGCTTTATCGACCTCGGTCTTGCCATTCCAGCTTCAAAACCGGTGAACGAGATTGGCCTTTTTCACCTTTTCCAAAGGGATACGGTAGCTGCTGCCCTGGCACTCCAGGGTGACGACGCCTTCAGAAATCCCTTTCAAAAGGCCGGTGAACTTCCTGCGGCCCTCGACTTTTTCGCAGGCCAGAAGCCGGATTTCCCTTCCGCTAAAACGCCGGTAATCGCCGGCCTTGAAAAGCGGCCGTTCGATTCCCGGCGACGAGACCTCCAAGATGTATTGCTGATCGATGAAATCCTCCACCTCGAGCAATAAACTCAGATGTCGGCTCGCCCTCTGGCAGTCGTCCACGTTCACACCGCCGGGCTTGTCGATGTAAAGCCTCAGAATGGCCGTCTTTCCCTTGGGCAAGAATTCGACATGAACCAGTTCGAGCCCTTGAGCTCGGACAACTCCACCGGCAAGCTCCTCCACACGGGCGGCAATGTCCATCAATCTTGCCTCTAAAATAAAAAAGTGGGCAAAAGCCCACTCTTGAAGAGTCTGCCGGATCTCAGTATATTCGATCGGTTTTGTTGGTGCAAGCCTCGAACCATGGGGCTTTCGGGGCTGTCTGCAAGAGGGAAAGCCACACAGGCACTAAGGGCACGGAGGCCAGGGGAGGGGAATCTCCTTCCTGTGTGCCCTCAGTGCCTTTGTGGCTCTTCGGTCTGGGAAGCGATGGTTTCCAATTTGCCTAAGCCTTCCAAACCCTTTCGGGTCTGGTCGGCAGGCCCGGCCACCACCAGGGTGAAGTCATCGGCAGGCAAGCTGTTCAGCAGTTGGGCCATCCGCGCGGGAGTGACCCGGTCCAGGCGCATCCCATGGGTCGTGACGTAGCCGGCGCCCACCTCGTAGAGGGTCATTTCCAAAAGGACGTCCAAGCGGGTCCGCGATTGCTGCAGGGCATTGCTGAAGTCCAGGCGGGCCAGCCGCTTGGCTTCTTCGAAGAGTTGAGGATCGATCTTGCCCTGGCGGACATCCTTCAAGAAGTGCCGCCACAGCTTCAGGTAGTCGATCAGCTGCCTGGCGGGCGCCTGGATGCTCAGTTCGAGAAAGCCCGGCATGCGGTGCGCCTCCAGCAAGGGCACCGCCCGGATGTGAGATTCTGATTCGACTTTGCGGGCCCACTCGGGCAGGTGCAGCAGGACGTATTGCTCGAAGACTTTCCAGGTGTGGTATTTGGGGTCGCTGCGGGTGACCGACAACCGGCCCCAGCGCATCAGGCCTTCTTCAGAAGGGGTGTCGATGAGGAAGATCCGGGCACCCTGGGTTGTGGGCGCCCTTCGGAAAGTGAACGGCAGAGCCTTCTTGCGGACCCAGCGTCCCCAGCCGCGCCCCATGCTGCTCATCAGCCTGCTCCGGTCCCCCGAGAAATAAAGCGCCAATTGGGCCTGGTTGGGCATGAACAGGCGCCGGTACTGGATCTTGACATCGGTGAGGGTCAAGCCGGCCAGAGATTGTGCCGTTCCTCCGACGGGGCGCCCGTAGGGATTGGGGACGAATATCCGCGAAGCCAGTTCCCGCCCGGTTCGGACTTCCAGGCTCTGTGCCTGCTGCTGGTGCTTTTCGATCAACTGGCTGCGCTGCTGCTCGAAGGTCTCTTCAGCGAAGCGAGGCTGGGTAATCATCTCGCCCAGCAATTGCAGGGCGCCGGCCAGCCGCCCGGACGGCGCAGTGCCGTAGAAGTAGATGGCGTCATGCTCGACCCGCACCTCAAAGCGTGCCTGCGTCTCCTGCAGGGCGTATTGCAGCTGCTCCCGATTGCGAACCGCCGTATCCTTGAGCAGCATCCGGGCTGTCAGCAGGGTGGCGCCCCACTTTTCGACCGGGTCGAAGGCGGCCCCGTTGCGGATCATGAGCAGAAACTCCGACTCAGGCTGATTGGAAGGGAGAAACAAGATCTCCAGCCCGTTGAGCAGAGATTCCTTTTCGAACTCAGGCAAGGAGATCTGGTCGCCCGAGGCCGAACCCATCGCGGAAGGCGCAGTCGATAGGGCTATAATGAGCAGCGCGGCTGCCCAGAGGTTGGGGTTTGAGGTCGCAACGGCTGATTTCATTAGTGGCTGCCCAAGTCAATTATTGTATTCAATCCCCGCCTGAATGGGCAACCGCTGTGCTGGGGCCGGGTCTTGGGCTTTTAATTCTCGCGTTACATATCCAGGCCAAATGAGCATTGCCAATAAACTAAGAATTCAAGACAAGGCCCCCCTCGCCGGCACCGGCCTGGCCAGCGGCGTCGAGCGCCGCCTCCTTGGCAACGGGATGACGGTTTTGCTGCGCGAGGACCATGCTGTGCCGGTGGTCTCTTCGATGGTCTGGT
>JANQFM010000674.1 GCA_028277865.1 Acidobacteriota bacterium | reverse complement strand
GAGAAATCCGGGCTAGAGGCTGGATCCTCTGAGAACTACACTCTGGCTGCCAACTGCCAACTGCCAACTGCCAACTGCCAACTGAGCTACTGCCCCTGTGCTGCCAGCAGAGCTTGCGGCGCCAGAAGTGTCTGCAGCCGGTCGGGGTAGATGGCCGTGAACCGGCCGTCGAGGATTTCAAGTGCTGACGGAGTCCCGCCCGTGTAAAACTCGGCGTGCAGCCCCGTGTCGATAAGCACGACCCGGCCCTCGAAGCGTGTTTGAATCCCTTCCTGAAGCTGGGGAGTGTGGCCCACGATGAATGCCGATGCCTGATAGGCCTGGGCGATCTCTTGGATGAGCTGAGCGCCGTCTTCGTCCTCCCATTCGGCATAGCCCCGGAACCAGAGAGGTCCGGCAGGGTGCATGCTGAACCAGCTTCCATAGCCAAGGACGCCCTCCAGGAACTCGACGTGCTGCCGGTGTCGGGCGCGGGCGGCAGCCATATCGGTGCCGGACATGAATGGCCGCAAATCGGGTTCCGTTTCCTGGAAATCCAGTTCGGCCCGCACAGCTTGGTCGAACTCCTCCAAGGTGAAGCTGTCCAGGATGATCCCCAGGCCGTCCAAGTGCTCCCTGTAGCTGTCGAAAACCCTCAGCTCGTTTTGAATGCGCTTGTTGAGCTCTTGAATGCTGAGTTCCGAAAAGCGGGTTGAGATTCCGGCGTGAAGAAAAACGTAGCCGCCCAACTGCGCAATGGCGGGCTGTCGGCGAAGCCACTTCCCATAGCTTCCCTTGCGGTCGAAGGCCTGGCGCCGCTCCACATACCCGAGCGGATGGTCCTTCATCCACTGCGCCTCCCAGGCTTCAGAGAGGTCGGGCTCTTCCTGCTTGAGCGATTTGGCCCGCCGCTTCAGGTGCTTGACGGTGTCTTTGAAAAGATTCTGGCGGCGTTTTTCAGACTTGTTGTCGATGAACGAGGCGTAAGACCGGGGCGAGACATAGCGCAGGTCGCCCATCATGTTCATGACTTCGTGATTGCCGAGCAGGCTGATGACTTGCCCGCCCGCCTGCTTGGCCTTCTTTTGCAGGTCGATCATGAAGTCCAAAACGGCCTTGTCGTCCGGTCCTCGGTCGATCAGATCCCCGGTTTGGACAAAAATGGAAAGCCCGCCTGCCCAATTTCCCTGCCCATCGATAATGCCGGCGTTGACAAGGACTGATTTGAGGCCCTCCAGATCTCCATGGACATCTCCCACGCTAACGATGCGCGGCAGGGTGCCTCTCGAGGCTGCTGCTGCAGCAAAGGTGTCGTGCCAAATGGTCAGAGCCAAGGCCAGCGCACTGGCGAGCAAGGCATGTTTGCGTGCGGCCACCATTCCCCTCCCTGGACGAGCATGAAGGCAGTGCCGGGATCAACCCCCGATCCCCGCCTGCCGAGACTGCCTGCGGCCGTTTCTGCCGGATTCCGATCTCTGCAAGGAAGCCCCCGGCTATTGCGATGTTGCGGTCGACTGACGGTTGCCGGATTTCTTAAGCTGCTGATAGGCATCGACGGCCAAACGGTCGCAACGCTCGTTTTCAGGGTGGCCCGAATGTCCCCGGATGTGCTCGAAGCTGACGTCGTGCCGCTCGACCAGTTTGTCCAGCGCCTGCCAGTACTCCAGGTTCTTGACCGGCTGGTAGCCGTCCTGGCTGCGTCGGCGCCAGCCGTTGCGCTTCCAGTTGTGGATCCACTTGGTGATGCCCTGCAGGACGTAGGAGCTGTCGCTGACGACGTGGACGCGGGTTTTGCGTTTGAGGCGCCGCAGCCCCTCGATGACGGCCTGCAGCTCCATCTTGTTGTTGGTCGTCATCGGCTCTGCGCCGCTGCCTTCCAGCTCTTTTCCAGAGGGGACGTGTCGCAGCAGGAAGGCCCAGCCTCCCGGACCGGGATTTCCGCTGCAAGCCCCATCGGTGAAGAGCAGCACCTCGGCATTCCCGTCTGAGCCATTGGATCGAAACATCCCTTGAACCACCCCGGCGAAAATTGCAAACTCTCCTGGATTATAGGAAATGCGCCCCGGCGGCACAAATCGGCTAATGGCCTGTTTTGTGTGCTGCTGTCGATTTGATGGAACACGGGACAAGGAAGAGGGCCGGAAGGTGAGGAGGCAATGCGAAGCAAGGGGACCTACGCGTTGATCTTGGAGGCTGCAGGCGGTTCGATCGAGGTGGGGCGCCTGGGAAGGCTTCAGTTGCGCCCCGGCTTCTATGTCTATGTGGGCAGCGCCTTCGGACCGGGCGGGATCCAGGCCCGCCTGGCCCACCACTGCCGCCCTGCCCCGCGTCCTCATTGGCACATCGACTATCTGAGCGCTGCAGCCGCTCTTCGGGAAGTGTGGTGTACGACCGACCCGATACGGCGCGAGCACCAATGGGCGGCTGTCTTGGCTGGAGTGCCGACCGCCTCGATCCCCCAGTCGGGCTTCGGCGCCTCGGACTGCCTGTGCCGCTCCCACCTGTTCTTCTTCAGTCCGAAGAACCGTCCTGCAATCGCAGAATTCCAAAAGGAAATCCTCGCCCGGCACCCAGCGCACGCAAAGATCACGGTTTTCGGGAGTTTCGCGCAAAGCCGCAAAGAACGCGAAGTGAAGATAGAAAGAGGCTTATCAGCTCGAACAGGTACGCATTCGGTTAACCCGTAGGTAGAAATCGAATCGAGACGCTTCTCCGGGCCGCCGTCGGGCCCGCCCCGGCGGAGCCTGCGACTGGCAAGCTAGAACCTGTGGAGCCAAAAGAAATGCCTCGCCCGGCCCTGGGG
>JANQFM010000529.1 GCA_028277865.1 Acidobacteriota bacterium | reverse complement strand
TTGCTCCACGCAATGCATGATCAGTACCAGGCTCTTGCCTTGGGTGACCCTCAAAATGACCTCGAAGAGCTGGTCCTTGGTGTGGCTGTCCACGTTGGAGAAGGGCTCGTCGAAGATATACAGCTCGGCGTCCTTGAGCAAGGCCCGCAGAACGGAGGTCTTCTGGCGCTGGCCGGCGGACAGCTCCTGGGGGTCTTCGTCGAGCTGGCCCTGGATGTCGAGCAAGCGGGCGATCTCGTTCAAGAGATCCTTCTTCTTCGAGCTGAGGCGGTCGAAGGCGACGTTGCGGCGGATGCTGCCGGGGAGGAAGCTGGGGGGGAAGAAGGCGGCGCTGACGCTGGGGACGCCGGGGACTCGGGCCTCTCCTGAAGTGGGCTGCAGGAATCCGGCCAGTACGTGGGCCAAGGTCGTCTTGCCGCTGCCGTTGCGGCCCATCACCAAGACCCGCTCCCCAGGACGGATGGTCAGGTCCACTCCCGTGCAGATCTCCTGGCCGTCGTAGGCGAAGCCCATCCCCTTGAGCCGGATGGAGGGCAGCGGCGCCGGGTGCCGGACGGGCTCCACGGCCAGGGACCGGAACTCGAAGAGGCGATCCAGGGTGGCGCGGGCATTGTGCAGGTTGGGCAAGGCGCCCACCAGAGCCTGCACATAGCCGATCAGGCGACCGTAGATGTTGCTGATGGCAATCAGTCCGCCCAGGGTCAGGCGATCGGCGATCACCTCGTAGCCGCAGGCCATCAAGACAGCCAAGACCGAGCCGAAGGCCACCACCGTCCCCATGCTGCGGAAGATGATGGAATACCTGGCGTTGGAGAAAAGGATGCCGAAGTAGCGGGTCAGCGACTGGCCGTACCTTTGACGGGCTACGGACTGCAGGTCGAAAAGGTTGACGATCCGGTGGACGCCGATCAGCCTCTCCAGGACGCCTTTGGAGACGGCCCCTTCTTCAGAGGACTGGCGAGAACTGTCCCGGATCTTGCCCATAAGCCGGCCGCTGAAGAGGTAAAAGCCGGCCAGCCCCAGCAAGACCAGCAGCGTGATCCGCCAAGAGAGGTAAAACAGGACGGCCATGGAGGCCAGCGAGGAAAACGCGATGATGGCCACGTCGGTGAGCAGCCCGATGTAGGGGTTGACGGCCCGGGGAGTCTCATCGTAGATGCGCGAAATGAAGTAGCCGCGGTCATTGCGCAGCACCTCCCGGTAAGGGATGCGGTAAAAGTCAGACAGCATCCTCAGGCTGACCTCCTTGACCATCCGGTTCTCCAGCAAGGTCCTGCGGATGTTGATGAAGTAGAAGGTGCCCGCCTGCACCGCCAGGGCAGCCAAGGCGGCCAGCGAGTAGTAGGCCAGCGCCTGGAGATCCTTCTGGATGATGCCTTCGTCGGTGATCTTCAGGATGAGGATAGGCTGGGCGATCCCCGAGGACAGGGCTTGCACGAGGCCGGCTGCCAGCAGCACGCCAAATGCGCCCTTGTGGTCCAGGAAAAGCTCCCGGAACTCGGAGCGAAGGCGCATCTTGCGCTCTTCTGGGCTATCGGGGCTGCGGGCCAGATCATTCATGCTCGCCTCCTTTTTGTGTCACTCCGGGCTCTGCAGGCAACGACCGGCTCAAACTCTGAAACGACAGGCGGGACGCCCCCGGCAAGGAAACGCCTGCACGCGCCCTCCTCAGTCGACGCCTCTTCTGGCATTGCCGGAAACTTGGGTCATGATGCCCTGGAAACATCGCCCCACCGAGGCAAGCTCGGATGGTGGCGCATTCAATCTTGGGCCTGGATCTGGTTTCTAAACATGGCTCGACCGGGGCAAGCCCGGATCGTGGCCCTTGATTGAGCAAGCGATGCAGGTTCAGGAGCCAGATTGGGACGGCTTCACCCCTTAAGTTCAGAACTCCTGATCCGCAGCCGCCCACCCAAATCTCGAAGTTATTGAGATGCTGCAGGTTTGACTGAGCAGCCTGGCGGTCGAGGCAGCCACGGAAGAGAATCTGCAAAGATCCCTCTTTCGCCAGCCTGGAGCTGCGCCTCCGAGCGGAGCGCCCGCAACGGGGCCTCTGGTATCTGGATCTGCTCGCCTTCCAGGGCTGGGAAACCTGCACAGCAGAAGCCCGCAAGATGCGGGCGCTCCCGGTCGGCTCCGCCTTTGGTATCAAGCCGAATCCCTTTGGGGCAGTAGTTCTGAAGTTGACCCATAGGGGGCGATTTTCCCAGGGCACGGTGATCCGGCTCTCAGCCTTTAAACACCGCGCCACGGAGTCAACCTCCGAGGTGGCTTTCGGTCTTTTTCTGCCGCTCTGGTTTTTAAACATGGCTCGACTGGGGCAAGCCCCCATTGTTGCTAACTTGCGCAATCCATAGGGTGGCATGCTTTTTGGGCGCCTCCGCCTTCCAACCATTCTTCTGCCCGCTTCTTTACCAGCCCTAAAGGACTGGCCTAATGGCCCTCAGGGCTGAAGCCCTCCGGGAAACGCCGCTGAAGCGGCCTCGGCACTCCCATCCATCCTGTCCATCCCGCCTCATCGAGCCGGTCGGGCCGGACTCTTACCGATCTTCAGACCTGATCCAGTCTCACTGGTCAAAGCCCCTCACTCGCAGCGCAGCGATTCGATGGGGTCTACTTTGCAGGCCCGTCGCGCCGGCAGCGAACAGGCGGCAGCCGCCACCAGCGCCAGAAGCAGGGCGGCGGCGGCGAACGTGGCCGGATCGGCGGCGCTGACCTCAAAGAGCAGGCTGGACATGAAACGGGTCAGCCCAAAGGCACCTGCCAATCCCGCCGCAATGCCGACCAGGGCCAGCAGCATTCCCTGACCCACCACCAAACGGAACACGCCGGACAGCGGGGCGCCCAACGAGATGCGGACGCCGATTTCGTGCCTGCGGCCTGCCACCAGGCAGGAGAGCGTCCCGTAAACGCCCACTGCGGCCAAAACCAATGCCAGTGCGGCGAACAGCCCCAGCAGCAGCATGGAAAGGCGGGGCCGGTCCAGCCAATCGGACACCAATTGGCTCATCGAAGCCACCTGGCTGATGGGCTGCTCGGGGTCGACTTCCCAGATGCGCTGCTGGATCAATCCGACGGCCGCCAAAGGGTCGGTGCGGCCGGCGGTCCGCGCCACCAGGGTCATCCCGCGCCGGATGGCCAGGCGGGTGTGGACGTAGATCACGCCAACCGACTGCTGATCGAGTCCGGTCTGGCGGACATTGCCCACCACTCCCAGGACGGTCCTCCAAGTGCCGCCCACGAAAAGGGTGCGGCCCGCAGCGTCCTGCCCGGGCCAATGGCGTTCGGCCAATTCCTGATTGATCAGCAGGGCCGCTCCGTCCCGCTCTTCAAAGGCGCGCCCGGAAAGCAGGGGGATCGACATGGCCTGAAAGTAGTCGGGGCCGACAAAACGAACCGCCACGCGCCGAAAGCTGGAGGTTTCTGTCGACTCGCCTTCCGCAAGATATCCCCAAGTCTCTCCCTGCGATCGGCCCGGACCCAGGGGCAGAGGACGCACGATGGCGGCCTTTTCGACCTGGGGCAAGGCCCGAACCCCTTCCAAAACCCGCTGGAAGAAGTCCTGGATTTGAGGGGTGTCGGGATACTTGTACTCGGGCGCGTTGACGCGCATGGTCAGAACTCCCTGGGGATTGAAGCCGGGATCCACCTGCAGCAACCGCGCGTAGCTGGCCGCCATCAACCCGGCGGCAATGGTGACCACGGCCACCAGGGCCACTTCGGCCATCACCAAAAAACTCCGGTAACGCTGACGTCCTGCGGTCGGGGAGGGATTGCGGCCGCCTTGCTGCAAAGCGCCGTGGACGCCCGATCGGGCGCTCCTCAAGGCGGGGACGAGCCCGAAAAGAATCCCCGTCAGCAGCGCCATGGCGGCAGTAAAGGCCAACACCGGGGCGCTCAACTCCGCTTGCGCCGCCCCGCCCAGCCAGGCGGGCGACAGGTCGGAGAGCAGTCGCATTCCCGCACCAGCCAGCAGCAGTCCGGCAACACCCCCCAGGACACCCAAAAGGAGGCTTTCGGTCAAGAGCTGGCGAACCAGTCGCATCCTGCCCGCCCCCAACGCCATGCGGACGGCCATCTCGCGGCGCCTCTGCTCCGAGCGGGCCAGCATCAGGTTGGCCACGTTGGCGCAGGCGATCAAAAGCACCAGGCCGACCGAAGCCAGCAGCACCCAGAGGGTGGTGCGCACGGAACCGACCAGGTGTTCGTGAAGGGGCCGTATGGTGACGGCGGTCAGCTTCTGGTTGGCTTCGGGATGCCGCTGCTCCAGATTCCTGGCCAGGCGGTTCATGTCCTGCTGAGCCTGACTTGCAGTGACGCCGTCCTTGAGCCGTGCCACCACGAGCAGGAAGCGGATCTCCCGTCGGCGGGGGATGCCGCTCTCGGGGATCAGCGAGAGGGGCGCCCACATCCGGATGTGGGATGCCGGATACTCGAATCCTGCCGGCATGACGCCGAGGACCTCGAATGGCTTGCCGTCCAATGTGACAGTGCGCCCTGCTACGGAGGGGTCGCCTGCGAACTGGCTCTGCCAGAATCCGTGGCTGAGGACCACTTTCCGGTTGCGTCCTTCGACGTGGTTTTCAGCGGCGAGGGAGCGCCCCAGGGCCGCCTCCACGCCCAGGGTTTCAAAAAAGCCTGGGGTGACGAAGCAGGTAGGGATCTCGCGAGGCTCCCCGCCGCCGCTGAGAACCATGCCCAGCGTGGCGATGTGCGGATAGCCGCCCATCTCCTCGAAGACCTGGTTCATTTCGCGCCAGTCGTCCAGGTCAGGCTCCGAGACCGAGGCTTCAGTCACGCCGATTTCCGGGAAAGCGCTCCACAGGCGGACCAGCCGGTCGGGGTCGGCGTATGGAAGCGGACGCAGCAGCACGGCGTGGACGACGCTGAAAATAGCGCTGTTGGCGCCGATCCCCAGAGCCAGGGTCAGGATGACGACGGCGCTGAAGAGAGGGCTCTTGGAGAGGTTCCTCACAGCATATCGCAGGTCTTGCCGGAATGACTGCATGCGCTTGCCTCCAGCCTCCTCAGGGCGACCCGGTCGAAGAGGTCGGCCGGGTTGTCGGGCCGACGCGGCGGATGCACTTGGTCAGCAGCCGCGCCGAGGCCTGAACAAAGGGTTCGATCATCATGGTAGCGTGGTCGCCAGGGATATCCAAGATCTCCAACTCAGAACACAGTTCAGCCCAGCCGGTGTAAAGCTCGGGCGTGCCCAGGGCGGGATGGCGGGCGACTCCGGCCTCGTCTCGTTCCTTGAGGCCTCTTTGCTGGTCTTTGCGGTCCTCCACGCGGAAAAGGGTGAGCCGGCCTGGAAAAGGGCTCGGAACGTAGCTGCGCATGGCCTGCAGCGAAGTGAGGTTGAGCTTCAGGATGCGCCGGGCCTGCTCGGGGCCGATCTCGGAGTCGACTCCGGCTTGATGGATCCGCTGCAGCGTAAAGTCCAAGCGCCGGCCGGGTTCCACGGCCAGGATCTCTTCTCGAGGCAGCGAGAATTGC
>JANQFM010000528.1 GCA_028277865.1 Acidobacteriota bacterium | reverse complement strand
CCAACTGCCAACTGCCAACTGCCAACTGCCAACTGCCAACTGCCAACTGCCAACTGCCAACTGCCAACTGCCAACTGCCAACTGCCAACTGCCACTGATCACTTGCCCAGCTTGATCACGCCTCTGCTGGTGCGGCCGGAGTCGATTCCTACCAGTTCGCCGTAGACCTTGCCGATTTTGGCGTTGGCTTGAAAGCGGACGGGGAAGCGCTGGCCATTGGTGGAGTACCAGATCAGGAAGTTTCCGCCCTGGTTGAAGAATCCGCCGACGGTGCTGATGCGCACGGACTCAAATTCATCCAGGCGGGTCTTGACTTTTTCGCGGCGCAGCACTTCGACCACCACCTCTTCGGGCCTCTTTTCGTCGGCCAGGCGGATGCGGTAGCGTTGGCCTGGGGAGAGCTGCCGCAAGCGGGCTACGTAAAAGACGGACAGGACATCGCTCACAGGACCGGAAACGCCCTGGAACACCTTGCTCTCGCGTTGGGGCGGATTCTTGCGCAGGTCGACCTTTTCAACCGTGACCTCCTGCTGGCCGTAGTCAAATTGGACCAGGATGTCCTTGCGGCTCTTTTTTCCCTCGCGGATCACCTTCTTGAAGCGATAAGAGCGGAAGTTGGTGCGGTCGATGATGGATTCGAATTGGTCGTCGACTTCCAAGAAACGCCTGCGCACGAAACCCTTGGTGGTGGCCTTGGCCTGGATGGTCAGCGTTTCGCGCCCCTGATCCTCGCTTTCCTGGACTTGGATGAGGATCTCTCCGGCAGCCACGTCCCCGATGAACCACTGCAGGATTTGGGGAGGCTCCCAGTAAATGTCGTAACGCAGCCGCTCTCCTGACGGAAAAGGCATCCGCAGGGTATCGGGCCGATCCAAAAAGGCGACGGGCTCGCTGCTTGAGGCGGCCTGCAATCCGACCAGGACAGTGAGGACGCCAAGCATGGCACAGCAGCGCAGGCACACAGGCCGGGAGAATCGATAGATCCGGCATGCTACAGGCTTTCTCATCGCATTGCGCTCTTGGCGTCTTGGCGCGAACCCCTTTCCCCGCCTTTTACTGCATCTTGACGAAGATGACAGCGGCAAGGATCACGAATCCGATCGCGGCATTATACTCCCGGTTGCGAACAACCCGCTTCCAGAGAAAGGCCCGATTCACCGTGTCGATCTGCAATTCGGGCGCTGGCGAGCGTCTGGGCATTGGCCAAAACAAGGGAGTCGATTTCAAATAGGCGCGCGCTTGGGGGCCATAGGCCTGCAGCAGCTCCTGCTCCTCGCGGCGCATGACGGGCTGATAGAGAAAAAAGAAGAGGCCTACGAAAAGAAGGGCCAGCCACGGGACGCCGCCCGCCAAGCTAATCCCCAGCCCCATGACGAAAGAGCCCAGGTACAGGGGGTTGCGGGTGTATCGGTAGGGCCCCGAGACGGCCAGCCCGCTCCATTTCTCCAGATGCCCGGTGGCCCAAATGCGCAGGCACAACCCTAAGCTGCCCAAGGCGATCCCCGGCAGGAACCAAGGCAAGGCGGGGCGCGAGAAGTAGAGGAAGAGGGCGGCGTATGCGAAACCGACGGGAACTCGGATGCGTTGCTGGATAGTCATGAGCGGACAGATTGGAAACCGTGGACCGGAAACCGGAGACCGGCAGAAAGAGGTCCGGTCACCGTGCAGCCGCTGACTCCAAACCATTCGGGCAGTTCCTGCAATCCTAATTCGGATCCTTTCTGCCGGTTTCCGGTTTCCGGTTTCCGGTCTCCGTTCCCCTGAGCCTGCGAACCACGGCGCGCAGGACTTCGGGGACGGTGATGTTCATACAGATAAAGGCATTGCACTTTCGCTTGTAGCAATTCGAGCAGGGCAATCGGCGCTGCACCACCTCGTCGCGTACGTCGAAGGGGCCATTGCGGCCGGCGGCGGTCGGCCCCATGAGGGCCACGGTCGGGACTCCCAGGGCCGCCGCCAGATGAAGCGGGCCGGTGTCGCCCCCCACCAGCAGCCGCGAGCGGCGACACAGCGAGGCCAACTCGAGGATGCTGGTGGGAAAGGCCCGAACCATAGCCGGTTCAAGGGCTTGCTGGACTTGCCCGATCAGGTGCTCCTCACCGGGTCCGTAGGTGTAAACGACGGGAATCCCCAGCTGCTGCTCGATCCCGGCGCCCAGCCCGGCATAGTGACGGGCGGGCCAGATCTTGGTAACCCATCCGGCGCCCGGATTGATGAGAATGGGACGATCCCCAGCCGATTGAGGATCGAGCCCGACCTCGTCAAGGCGTCGGCAAACAGCCTGCTCAGCCTGCTGTGGAATGTTGAGCGGGATCAGAGGGCTTCCGCCGTTCGAGCCCGTCAGCAGGGACACCAGGCGTAGATTCGTGTCCACGATGTGGCAGCTGAGATCGGCTTCCCCGTCGATGGTGTGCGAGTAAAGCCAGCTGGCTGCCTGTTCCTTGAAGCGCTCGGCCTGAAAACCGTAGACCCTGCCCGTCCGTGCCAGGCGTGCCAGGCTTGCGGACTTGAGGAGGCCCTGGAAGTCGATTGCCAGTTCAAACCGCTCCCGGCGCAATCCCCGGATGAGCCGCAGCAGTTCGCTCAGCCTGCGGGGACGATGGCGCCAGCCTTTGGTGTCGGCAACCCAGACCCGACGGATCCCGGGGACGGCTTGCAAGATCTCACGGTAAGGCGGCTCGGTCAGCCAGTGAATGGCAGCACCGGGAAACCGCCGCCAGAGCTGCTGCTGTGCCGGGAGTGCATGAATCACGTCCCCCAACGCTCCCAGACGGACGATGAGAATCTTGGCAGGCTCCACGGGGAAAGAGTCTATCAGTTGTCAGTTGTCAGTTGTCAGTCAGGAGACTAAAGAGCCACAGAGACACGGAGAGCACAAAGAGGAGTCAGGCTCAAGGTTGGATGCCAGACTCCGAGTCCCCTTCTTCCTGATTCCTGACTCCTGATTCCTGACTCCTTCCAATCCGGCTCAGGAAGTCTCGGGTGGAATGGTCTTTGGGGTCGCCTACTATGGCGATGCGGCCGCCGTAGGAGAGGACGGTTTCGCGTTCGGGAACCGTCTGCTCGCTGTAATCGGTCCCCTTGCAGTGGAAGTCGGGGCGGATGGAGCGCAGCAGGCGATCGACCGTGGGATCGTCGAAGATGATCACGTCGTCCACGCAGGCCAGGGCGGAGAGGATTTCGGCGCGTTCGGCCTGGGGCATCAAAGGGCGTCCGGCGCCTTTGAGCTGCCGGACGGAGGCGTCGGAGTTGAGGGCGACCACCAGGCGTCCAGCCAATTGCCGGGCGGCTTGCAGGTAGCGGATGTGGCCGACGTG
>JANQFM010000521.1 GCA_028277865.1 Acidobacteriota bacterium | reverse complement strand
CGAATACAAAGAGGCGGGGCCGCAGCTTCTCCTGCAGGCCTTTTTGCACCGCATCGTCAACAGCGGAGGCCGCATCGAGCGCGAGTACGGGCTGGGTCGCCGCCGCACCGACCTGCTGGTGATCTGGCCCGCGGCTGGGGCAGAGCAGCGCATCGTCATCGAGATCAAAATCCTCCGCCAGGCCCGCCAAACCACCATCGCCGAGGGTCTGGATCAGACCGCCGACTATATGGACCGCTGCAATGCCCAGCAAGGCCACTTGGTCGTGTTCGACCGCGACGAAGGCAAGACTTGGGAGGAGCGGATCTTCCGGGAGGACAGGGGGCACCGGGGCAAGAAGATTCGCGTCTGGGGGATGTGAGATTTGGTGGCTCGATGGGCAGGGTCGCCTCAAAGGCGGTCGACTGGGTTGGCAGCGTTTTCCTCCTACTGCTCAACTCCATCGCAGGGCCTTTACCACAGGCAGGCGTCTTGGCCCGTGAATCTCGGTGGGAAAGCCGAAATCTCTTGTGCCGGGAAGGCTGCTCGGTTAACCTTTTACAGGTGCTTTGTATCGGCACTCGAAACGGGCCAATGAGGCCTATTTGATATGATGATGAGAGCTGCAATTGCCTTGATTTTACTGATGGGACTGCCGGCCCTGGCGGCATCTGGAAGCAGCACGGAAATGCCTCGTCCTGCTTTGATGGCGGTGTTGGTCGAAGAGGGGCCGGTGATGGACGGCAATGTGCTTGACGACCCGGCCTGGGAGGCGGTCCCTTCCGCATCGGGTTTTCGTCAGACGACGCCCGACGAACTTCAGCCCTCCTCCCAGGAGACGGAGGTCCGCGTCGTCTACACTTCGGAGACCCTTTACTTCGGGATCGTCTGCTACGACGACAACCCCTCTGCCATGGTGGTCTCAGACAGCCGCCGCGACGCCTCATTGGAAGAGACCGACAGCTTCCAGATCATCCTCGACACCTACCGCGATCAACAGAACGGATTCGTCTTCGGCACCAATCCGGCCGCCATCGAATACGACGGGCAGGTCTCCCGCGAAGGCTCGGGCGGAAGGGGCGGCGGTCGACAAAGAGGCGGCTCGGGGGGCGGATTCAACATCAACTGGGACGGTGCCTGGGAAGTGAGAACCAGCATCGGGGACAAAAGCTGGAGCGCCGAGTTCGCCATTCCCTTCAGAACCTTGCGCTATCCCAGTCGGCAGCAGCAGAGGTGGGGCGTCAACTTTCAGCGCAACATTCGGCGGCGCAACGAAACCGCCTTCTGGGCGCCCCTGTCGCGCCAGTTCAACCTTTACCGCCTTTCGGAGGCCGGCCTGCTGGAGGGCTTAGAGATCCCCAGCCAGCGCAACCTCAAAGTGATTCCTTACCTGTTGGGCGAGGTCTCCAAGAAAGGCGACAACGACACCCGCAGGCTGGGGGACGTGGGCGGCGACGTCAAGTACAGCGTCACCCCTGCCCTTACCCTGGACTTCACCTACAACACCGACTTTGCCCAGGTGGAAGTCGACGAGCAGCAGATCAACCTGGACCGCTTCAGCCTCTTCTTCCCCGAAAAGCGTCCCTTCTTCCTGGAGAACGCCGGGTTGTTTTCGGTCGGCGTCCCCGGCGACGTGGAGCTGTTTTTCAGCCGCCGCATCGGCATCGACGAGGACGGGCAGGAAGTGCCCATCCTGGCCGGGGCGCGCCTGTCGGGGAAGGTCGGGGGCACCAATGTCGGCTTCCTCAACATGCAGACCGAAGAAGTTCCAGGGCGGATCCAGGGGAACAATTTCATGGTGGGGCGCATCAGCCGGGAGTTCGGCAACCGCTCCTCCTGGGGCGCTCTTTTCGTCAATCGGCAGGGGACGGGCGAGGCGGCGCCGCAAGACGACTACAATCGCGCCTACGGCTTCGACGGACGGCTGGGCATCGGCCAGTACGGGCTGATTTCCGGCTTCGCCGCCCTCACCGACAGCCCCCATCTTGAGGGGGACGAATACGCCTACCAATTTCGCGCCGAGTACAATTCGCAGGCCTGGGATTTGAACGTCGACTACACCGAGGTGGCCGACAATTTCAACCCTGAAGTGGGCTTTTTGCGCCGCAGCGGCTACCGCAACCCTTCCTTCCTCATTTTTCACCGCTTCCGCCCCGCCAGCAGCCCTCTGGGGCTGCACGAACTGCGCCCCCATGTGTCGTGGCGGGGTTTCTGGGACTTTGAGGGTTTTCAAGAGACCGGTTTCCTGCACGTCGACAATCACTTCGAGTGGAAAAACGGCGCCGAAGTCCATACCGGGATCAACTTCACCCGGGAGGGGCTGAAAGATCCCTTCGAGATTTCAGACGGGGTGATCGTCCCCATCGGCACCTACGACCACGCCGAAGGCCAGTTCGTGGCCCGAAGCAACCAGGGTGCCTGGCTGAGCTTCAATTTCCGCGCCAATGTGGGAGGCTTTTTCGGCGGCGACCGGGTGGCGCTGAGCCCGGGCATGCGCATGCGGCTGGGAGAGCGCTTCATCACCAGCCTGAATTGGAACCGCAACGACATCAACTTGCCCGGCGGCGACTTCGTCACCGACCTGGTCCGTTTGCGCGTCTCCTATGCCTTCAATCCCCGCGTCAACATTCAATCCTTTATTCAGTACAATAACGTGGCCGACATTTGGTCGGTCAATCTGCGATTCGCCTGGCTGCAAGCGGCCAACACCGGGCTGTTCATCGTCTACAATGACACCCGGGGGTTCGGCAGCTTTACGGGAGAGACCCCCGACCGAAGCCTGCTGATCAAGTTCAGCCGCCTGTTTGACGTCTTTGAATAAAGGGGTTTCGCGCCAGTACGCCAAGGACGCAAAGCAGATTTCAGGTTCTTTGCGAACTTGGCGTACTGGCGCGAAACATTTGGATACGATGCCTCGAAAAGCCCAGCCCCAGCCGCCCAGCGGACTGGATCACGACCTAAGTCGGCATTTTCCGGAGCTGTGCCGCTTCAACTCGACCCGGCGCATGCGCTCTTCCAAGCTTTATCGGCAGATCGAACCCGAGGTGCGGCGGATTCTGGATACGGTCGTCAGCGAGAGCTTCAGCAACGGGTTCGCTCCCCAACGTGCCGAGAGAGTCCGTTCCACTGCCTGGAACATCGAACGCGGCAACCGGCTGGACGAGATCATCCGCACCCTGCAGGAACATTCCGATATCCGCCACAGCGACCTGTTTTTGATCACCGAACTGGATCACGGCATGGCCCGTTCCGAAAACCGTATGGTGGCCCGCGAGATCGCCCAGGCGCTGGACCTCGACTACGTCTTTGTTCCTTGCTACATCAGCCTGGTCAAGGGCAGCGGGCTGGAATACCACGTAGAGGGCGAAAACACCCTGGCACTGCACGGCAATGCCCTCTTTTCACGCCACCCTCTGCGCGATGCGCACCTGATCGCCTTGCCGCCCGGAAAAGACATGATGCGGGGCAAGGAAAAGCGCTTGGGATACCAGCAGGCTGCGGTGGCCACAGTCGACCATCCTTCGGGGCCGTTTTACGCTGTATCGCTGCACCTGGACGCCCATTCCACCCAGCGTCATCGCTTCAAGCAAATGAAGCTGGTGCTCGACCACGTCGACCGCCTGCAGCCCCGCTTGCCAGTCTTGATCGGAGGCGATTGGAACACCACCACCTTCAACGCCAAGCGGGCCACCTATTCGATCCTGGGATACGCCCGACGAGTGTTGATGGGGGTCCGCAATGTGGTCGACAACCACTACCCGCATCCCGACCGATGGTTTGAGCGCCATCTCTTCCGCGAGCTGCATCGACGAGGCTATCGCTATCATGAGCTCAACCAGCCGGGCGGATGCACGTTCCACTACGACGTCGACGACTTGGCGCTCAACACCAACATGGCCGACTGGGTACCGGGCTGGTGCTTCTGGTTCATCAACTGGGCGGTCACACGGGTAGGCGGTCAGTGCTCGCTCAAGCTGGACTGGTTCGCCGGCCGCGACCTGGCGCCTGCGCCCGGCCACCAGCCGCGGGTACTCTCAGAGGTCCATGAGAGGAAGGATCCATTGTCGGATCACGACCCGATCTTAGTGGACGTGGTGTTGGAGAAGCGAGGCTGAAACTAAACCACATGGGTCGGCAAGAGCTACCTGAGCAGCACCGTGATACTCGGTCTTCGCATCGCTATGACCGCCAAGCGGAGCAGGCAAATTGCGTGAGCCTCCCCTTTTCCGGATTCAATCAGAGCCTAATGCATTTCAGGCCCAGGTGCTTTTCAAAGGGGTCGAAATCGCGATCCGAATGAAGCAAGAAAATGCTGTTCAGGATGCAGAAGGTTGCGATGAGGCAATCGATCGTCTTTCGAACCGTGATGCCGCTCCTTCGAAGAGT
>JANQFM010000508.1 GCA_028277865.1 Acidobacteriota bacterium | reverse complement strand
ATCTGTTGCAGCAAGTTGCGGTAGTGGCCCATCAGGCGGTCGATGCTTTCGGCTTCGAAAAGATCCCGGCAGTAATCGGCCATGCCATGCAACCCTTGCGGGTCTTCGCTGATGGAGAGCGAGATGTCGAAGCGCGAGGTGGAGGAGCGTACCGCCAAAGGAGTCAATTCCAGACCGGCCATCTGCAGGCTGGTCGGGGGGACGTTCTGGAAGGCGAACATGACCTGAAAAAGCGGTGAATGGCTCAAGGAGCGCTCCGGCGCCAGTGCTTCGACGACTTGTTCGAACGGCACGTCCTGGTGGGCAAAGGCGCCCAGTGCCGCCTCGCGTACCTGCTTGAGGAACTCCTCGAAGGTCGGTTCGCCCGAAAGGTCGGCCCGCATGACCAGGGTGTTGATGAAGAAGCCGATCAGCCCTTCGGTCTCGGGTTGGCCGCGTCCGGCAATGGGAGTGCCCAAGCTCAGGTCCGTCTGGCCGCTGTAGCGCGACAGCAGAGCCATGAATCCCGCCAGCAGGGTCATGAAGAGGGTCGAGTCGTGACTGCGGCTCAATCTGTTCAGATCTTCGAGCAGCGAGACAGGCCAACTGAAGGTGCGTCGGGCGCCCCGGTGGCTTTGACGCGCCGGACGGGGATGGTCGGCGGGAAGCTCCAGCACCGGCGGTGCGCCCCTCAGGCTCTCCTTCCAGAAGGCCAACTGCTCCTCCAACTCCTGCCCGCTGAGCCACTTCCTCTGCCAATAGGCAAAGTCGGCGTACTGGATGGGAAGGGGGGGAAGGGGAAGTTCGCGGTTCGCAGTTCGCAGTTCGCGGTTTGCAGAGCCAGATTCAAAATCCTCTCCTTCCGCACCCCTGGCTGCGAACTGCGAACTGCCGACTGCGAACTGATAAAGCGCCGTCATCTCGCGCACCAGCACGCCGGTCGACCAGCCGTCCGAGACGATGTGGTGGATTGTGGTCAGAAGGAAGCAAGAGTTTCCGGGTTCTAGGTTCCGGGTTCCGGGTTTCAGATCTTGGATTCCAGATTCCGGATTCTGGAGCCTGGAACCTGGAGCCTGGGACCCGGAACCCTTGAGCATCACCAACGTCGACCGGATCACCGGCCCGCGTTCCAAGTCGAAAGGCCGTTTGGATTCCTCTTCCGCCAGGCGTTGCGACTCGGACTGGCATTGCGGCTCGGGCAGTCCTCGCAGGTCCACCAGGGGAAGAGGATAGGGCGCGGGGGGCTGGATCAGCTGGACGGGGATGCCGTGTTGTTGGGGGAAGCAGGTCCTCAGGGATTCGTGGCGACGGACGATCTCGCTCAGAGCCTGTCGCAAGGCAGGCAGGTGCAGGTCGCCTTCCAGCTCCAGCGAAACCGGGATGTTGTAGACCGAGTTGCCCGGATCGAGCTGATCGAGGAACCAAAGGCGCTGCTGGGCGAAGGAGAGGGGCAGCCCTTGGCGTTGCTTGAGCGGTTTCAGGGCCGGGCGTTGGCGGGTAGCTTCGGATTGGCGCAAATCGTCGATGCGCTGGGCCAGGCTGGCCACGGAAGGGGTTTCGAAGAGGCGGCGCAAAGGCAGGTCGACGTTGAAGGCTTGGCGGATCCGCGAAACGACCTGTGTGGCCAGCAACGAGTGTCCGCCCAACTCGAAGAAATTGTCGTAAACGCCGATTCTTTCCGCTCCCAGGACATCGCTCAGGATGCCCGCCAGCAGTTCTTCATCCGGTGTCCGGGGCGCCACGTATTCGGCTTGGCGCGTTTCGGCCAGTTGGATAGCCTGCAACGCCTTGCGGTCGATCTTGTCGCTGGGAGTGCGGGGCAGATTGCCCAGGACGACAAACACCGAAGGTACCATGTGGGCCGGCAGCTGCTCCTCCAGGAAGCTTTTCAACTCGGCCGCCTGAGGCGCCGGATCCCAGTCGCTGGACAGGTAGGCCACCAGGAACTCGCTACCCGATGAGTCCTTCCGGGCGGCCACCGAGGCTTCCACCACGGCCGGATGGTTCAGCAGCGCCGATTCGACTTCCCCCGGCTCGATGCGGAATCCGCGCACCTTCAACTGGACATCGATGCGGCCCAGAAAGTCGACCTCGCCGTTCGGCAAGTGCCGCGCCAAGTCTCCACTGCGGTAAAGCCGCGCCCCCGGTCGGCCTGATAAGTCGTCGGGCATGAAGCTTCCAGCCGTCAGGGCAGGACGCCTTTGGTAGCCCCGAGCCACTCCGGCGCCCCCGATGTGCAGCTCCCCCGCCACTCCGACAGGGACCGGGGAACCGTTGCGGTCCAGCAAGTAGATCGACACATTGGCCAAAGGACGTCCAATGGGCGGGCGGGAACCGATCCGGCGGCAGTGCTGGAAAGATGCCCAGATGGTGGCCTCGGTGGGGCCGTAGGCGTTGAAAAAGCGCGTCCGGCGCGCCCATCGGGCCACCAAATCCGCCGGGCAGGCTTCGGCCGCCACGATGAGTGTCTTTAAAGCGGGCAGCCCTTTGGTCGGCATGGCGGCGGCCACCGATGGAGACAG
>JANQFM010000467.1 GCA_028277865.1 Acidobacteriota bacterium | reverse complement strand
GGCAGTTGGCAGCAAGATGGTACCATCTGCAGACCTTGGACCTTGGACCTTGGACCTTGGACCTTGGACCTTGGACCTTGGACCTTGGACCTTGGACCTCGGCCCCGACTCCTGACCCCCGCCCCCTTCTCAGTGCTACCATATCTGCCATGATTGCCAACCTTCGTTCCAGAGTCGGACTCTTGTTCCCGGCCGCCTTGATGGCTGCGGCAGTGCTGCTTCAGGCTCAGACCAAGGTCAAGCCGGGGTTCAACCTGTTTTCCGTGCAACAGGATGTAGAGATCGGGCAGCAGTCGGCCCGGGAGATCGAAAAGCAACTCCCCATCCTCAACGACCGCCCGGTCCAGGATTACGTGAGCCGCATCGGGGACCGTTTGGCACGCTACGCCCAAGGCGCCGAGTACCCCTACCAATTCAAGGTGGTCAACGTCTCGGACATCAACGCCTTCGCCCTGCCGGGCGGCTTCATGTATGTCAACCGGGGGCTGATTGAGGCGGCCCGTTCGGAAGGGGAACTGGCCGGCGTGATGGGGCACGAGATCGGCCACGTGGCATTGCGGCACGGCACCAACCAGGCTTCCAAGGCCTACCTGACTCAGGCCGGCTTGGGCGTCTTCGGCGCTTTGCTGGGCGATACGAGCCGGACGACGGCCGGCATCATCCAGGCCGTGGGGGGCTTCGGGCTCAACGCCGTCTTCTTGAAATTCAGCCGCACGGCCGAAAATCAGGCTGACATTGTGGGTGTGCAGATGCTGGCCAAGGCCGGCTACGACCCCATGGACATGGCTTCGATGTTCGAAATGCTGGCCGAGCGTTCGGGCCGCAATCCGGGTGCGGTGGAAAGATTCTTCAGCAGCCATCCGCCCCCAAAAAACTGCCAGCAGCGCATCGAACGGGAGGTGGGGCTGCTGGGCAGGGTCAGGGAACGCAGCCCGGTGGGCGATTTCCGCTCCATCCAGGCCCGTCTGAAGCGGATGCCCAAGGCGCCTTCGATGAGCGAACTGGCGGAGGGACGGGCACCCTCCCGAGGCGGCGGAACCGGCGGGGAAAGCCGTGATGAGGGCCGCGCAAGCATCCGGCTGGAGGACATTGAACGCCCCTCCCTGCGAATGGCGACCTTCCGCCAGCGGGACCGCTACTACAGGATCCGCTACCCGCAAAACTGGCAGGCCCAGGAAAGCAGTTCCGGCTTCGGCGTCACCATCGCGCCCGCTGGCGGAACAGGCGGCGGCCATGTCATCTACGGGATGATGCTGGACCGCTTTCGCCCCGATTCAGGCCAACGCAGCCTGCAGCGTGCCAGCAATCAGCTCATGGGCCAGCTCCTGCAGGGCAACCAATACCTGCGCGCCCAGGAGCCCTGGCAGCAATCCCGCTTGGACGGCCGTGACGCCCTGACACGCACCTACACAGGGCGCTCTCCCGTCACGGCGGAGCGTGAACGGGTGGAGGTCTTCAGCCGCTTCCTGCAGGGCGGCGACCTGATTTACCTGCTCTTCATCTATCCAGCCACCCATTTGAACGAGGCCGAGCAGGCCTTTGAACGCATGCGCAGGAGCTTGGTGATCCTGGAGTAGGAGAGAGGCCTCTCAGCATCTCTGCGCCTCTGCGCCACTGCCGTGAGAAAACCGGTTTAAGGCAGGGCGGATTCCGCTTCATTCATATCGCCTCCCACGCAGTGGACGACCCCACCAATCCCAATCCCCTTCCCCAGATCCTCAGCGGTGATGACGCGTCCGCAGTGAGGGCAAGGCGGAGGTCCGGTGCGAATTGCATGGGAAAAGGCATTGAGTAGGCGGCGCTGCCGGCGTTCAAACTCCAGGGTATGCCGTTGCGGATGGCGGAAGAGACCTCGGCGCACCAGGCTGCTCAGCCACTGCTGGTAGATCAAAGCATCGACGGCGCTCTGGTGCCGGCACTGGAAGATGGGCACCGCTGCCGCCGCCTTCCCGCAACTGCAGCGACCGGGCGTCCGCTTGCCGAATTCGAACTCCAACCGGACGGTAAACACCTCTCGGCTCCTGCACTCCCTAACCCGGAATCCGCCCGGCGCCTGGACCACTTCCAGGCCACGGTATCGAAAGATCTTGCTCATGATGTGCTCCTTTGGGAGGCTGGGAGCTGGAGAATGGGGGCCGGGGGGCCAGAGGGGGAGAGCGGAAGAATGGTTGCTGGCAAGCCAGCAGATCCTCTCTGGCACCCCAGCCTCCAGCCCCCAGCCTCAGCTCTCCATCCGCTCCCGAACCGGCCTCAGCGCGGACTCCAGGCGCAGAAAGGCGGCTTTGAGCAACTCCTCGCCTTCGTCATGAACGCCGTAGCGGATCGAGGCATGCAGGGCGATCGCCGAGTCCTCAATCTCCTTCCATTCCTGCAGGCTCAGGACGACTTGGGGGGCGGATGGGGACGGGGGTGCTAGACTGGTCTCAGACATCACGGACCTCCTTTGAAGGTTTGTGGTGTTCAGGACGTGTCGGACTGCTGCCGACAGCCGACGCGTCCGCTACCCACAGGGGTTAACGGTATCTACCAATCATTCACCCAGCCATCCTAACCCATCCATAGCCGGAATGCAAGAAGAAAATTCCAGCAAATATTTGATATATAACAACTTATTCGATTTAGGCCAGAGGATCTTGACGTGTGCACAGCACACGGGTCCGACCCGGAGCAAAAAAAGCTACCGGCACTAGCTAGCTAGTTTCTGTTGAAAAAAGCGTTCCTGGAGGATCGGCCCGATTTCTCTGGGCGATTGCTTTCGAGGGGTCCGGGAGGTTGGGCGGATGCCTGGC
>JANQFM010000466.1 GCA_028277865.1 Acidobacteriota bacterium | reverse complement strand
CAACTGCCAACTGCCAACTGCCAACTGCCAACTGCCAACTGCCAACTGCCAACTGCCAACTGCCAACTGCCAACTGCCAACTGCCAACTGCCAAACGCCAAACGCCAACTGCCAACTGCCAACTGCCCCATCTGTGATTTCGGGTGCTTTTCGGGACTGGCGGTCGGGTGTAGAATTGGGGTGTTTGGCCCCAGCGGTGCATCGGCGGGACAGAATATTGCAAACAAAGATCGAGAGTCTGGAAAAACATGTGTCATGGGAGCGGATTACGGCGCATTTGATGGAATTGATCATCGACCGCAATGAAGTCAAAGCGGCGGAAGCCAGCGTCGACCTGTGCCGCAACGACGAGATCGCACAATGGCACTTTATCCGCTGGGATGCCTTCCAGGAGCAGTTTCGACAACTCTGGCCCGCAGCCGGGAAGAGCAGCCTGCCTCGTCTGCAAGCCTTGCAAAGCCAGCTTGAACAGGGTGAAATTCTCGTGGATAATGAAGTGCCCGAGCCGGGTACGATCCTGGTGCCGCTTCTTTACCAGTCGCAGTTGCAAGGCGTTCTGCAGGGCTTTTCAAAGAACGGGCCGGTTGGTCCGAATTGCCTCCGGAAAATGCAACCGCGCTTCGGGCTGCTTTCGCGGGCCTGGTATCTGGTCGGGCTTTTGGAGGAAAAGGAGCGGCAGGCCTATGTCGACCGCCTGACCAAACTCTACAACGTAGAGTATTTGGTTCACTTCCTGGAGGGAGAGCTGGCGCGTTGCCAACGTTTCAGCAGGGAGATGGCCGTCGCCTTTCTGGATGTCGACTGGTTCAAGAATGTCAACGATGCCCATGGGCACCTGATGGGCAGTCACGTTTTGCGGGAATTGGGGGGGCTGCTGCGCAGCGCCATTCGCGAATCGGACGTGGCGGTCCGCTATGGCGGAGACGAATTTGTCGTGGTCCTCACCGAGACGGGGCGCCGGGAAGCCCTGGATGCGGCCAACCGGTTGCGGCGCCGCATCCAAGAGCATTCCTTCGGCGGCAAGCTGGGCAAGGAGATCCACATCACCGCCAGCATCGGAGTGGCCATCTATCCACAGCATGGCGCCGACGCTTCGGACTTGATCCACCGGGCGGACCTGGCCATGTATGTAGCCAAGCATCAGGAGCGTAAGAACGCGGTCGAGTTGGCGATCGAGTGAACGAGGCAAGCCGACGGAAAGGGAAGGGCTCGGCTGAGCCGGCCGGGGGCGTCGGCCCCAGCCTTAGGGTGATTCGACAAGGGATTATCGAAAATCGGCACTAAGCGTCGAGAAGGGGTGAAACGAAACGCCAATGAGTTTTCGTTCCTTGTTCAGTTTTTTCTCCAATGACCTGGCCATCGACCTGGGGACGGCCAACACGCTGGTCTACGTCAAGGGACGGGGCATTGTGGTCAACGAGCCCTCCATTGTGGCCATCAATGAGAAGACCAACCGGGTCGAGGCGGTGGGCCGGGAGGCCAAGGAAATGCTGGGCCGCACGCCCGGCAACATCAAGGCCATCAAGCCCATGAAGGACGGGGTGATCGCCGATTTCGACGTGACGGAGGAAATGCTCAAGCACTTCATCCGCAAGGCCCACAACCGCAATCATCTGATCAGCCCGCGCATTGTGATCTGCATCCCTTCCAAGATCACCCAGGTGGAAAAGCGCGCCGTCCGCGAATCGGCCCTGCGCGCCAAGGCCAGCGAAGTCTACCTGGTCGAGGAGTCCATGGCCGCCGCCATCGGCGCGGGGCTGCCCATTACCGAGCCCAGCGGCAACATGATTGTGGACATCGGCGGCGGGACCAGCGACATCGCGGTCATCAGCCTGTCGGGGATCGTTTACAGTGCCTCGGTCCGGGTTGCGGGCAATGAGATTGACGAAGCCATCATTCAGTACGTAAAGCGCAAGTACAACTTGCTGATCGGGGAGCGGACCGCCGAGCGGGTCAAGGTGGAGATCGGATCGGCAGCGCCGCTGGACAAGAAGCTCTCCATGATGATTACCGGCCGCAACTTGATCGAAGGCATCCCCAAGAAAATCGAAATCTCGGACAAGGAAGTCCGCGACGCCATTTCGGACGCCGTGGCCACCATCATCAACGGCGTGCGCGTGGCCCTGGAGCGGACGCCACCTGAGCTTTCGGCCGACATCGCCGAAAACGGCATCGTGCTCACCGGAGGAGGCGCCCTGCTGCGCAACCTCGACAAGGCGATTCACGATGAGACGGGGCTGCCGGTCGTCCTGGCGGAGGATCCCCTGGCCTCCGTCGTTTGGGGAACGGGCAAGATGCTCACAGACATGTCGCTGCTCAGGAGAGTCTCGCTGTGATTATCCGGTTGGCGGATCGACGGCCTCTGGCAACCCTGATCACTCTGCTGCTGCTGCAGGGCGCCCTGCTTTCCTACCAGGTCCGCAGCCAGGACGGCAGGCGGCTCATCCACTCCGGGTCTCTGATGGTGTTGGCACCCATCGCCGCCGTTGTCAATGCACTGGTTTCGGGAGTCAGCGACGGCGCCGAGGGAGCGCAAGGCCTCTGGCAGGCCCACCTGGAAAACACCCGCTTGGAGGATGAAAACGCCCGCCTGCGCCTGGAGATTGCCCGCCTGCGGCAACTGGATTCCCTGTTGCCCCGCCTGGAGGCCTACCAGCCCTTGAGACGCCTTTTTGAGGCACAGATGGTCTTGGGATCTGTTTTTTGGAACAGTCCGGACCAGTTTCAGCGTCGGATTCTGGTCAATGTCGGCGGGCGGGACGGCGTCAGGCAGGATGATGCGGTGGTTTCCCCTCTGGGTATCGTGGGGCGGGTGCGCCAGACGACCGTTTTCGGCAGCTCGGTGGAACTGGTCACCAACCCAGGCGCATCCGCAGGCGCAATGGTGGGTCCGCTGCGGTGGCAGGGAATCATCAGCGGGGACGGAAGCCCCTTATTGAGATTGGACTTTATTTCCAACGCAAAAAGTGTCAAGATAGGGGACGCCGTGCTTGCCTCGGGCACCGAACGGATTTACCCGAAGGATTTTCCGATCGGGGAAGTCGTGCAATGCGAACCGGGGCCGATGGGTCAGTTGCTGATCCGGGTCCGGCCTGCTGCGGATTTGGCCCGGTTGGAGGAGGTGGCAGTCATCCTCCGGTCAGAGCAACGAATCCTGCGGCGTCAAGATCCCTGAAGGTGATCGGGAATGCGCGGCGGCTACGTTACTACAGGGCTGGTTCACGAAGAGACATGCGGTCCCCAGGGACCGGGGGCCGACACGCACCGGACGCCAAGGGGAAGGCGTGTTTGCACGGAACCTTCAGCAAGACGGAATTCTCGATCCTGCTTTTGGGGACTGCGCTTGCCCAAGTGGTGTTTGCCCAGGCCGTACCTTCCAGGCTGCTTGCCGATCTGGCATTGATCTTTACGCTGTACATCGCCTGGAATTCCAATGCGGTGCGGGGCGCCGGCGCGGGAATGCTCTTGGGACTGGTTCAGGACGCTGTTTTGGGCATCAGCCTGGGGATCAACGGGATCAGCAAGACTCTCATCGGATTCCTGGCAGCCAGCGTCAGAAAGTGGGCGGCGCCGGAAGGAGTGTTGGCCCGCGCATTGTTTCTGGCGGCCCTGGCGGCGTTGGACAACTTTTTGGTTTACGGTTTGATGGCGCTGCTCAATCAACAGCTGCGCCGCGGATTCTGGGCCGACTTCGCAGCCGAGACCGCGATGACGGCCATAGTGGGAACTCTGGTCTTTCATTTGTATGATCGGGTCAAGTTTCCTCGAAAAGACTTTCGCCGGACGAGATGAGCCTCGCCAGGCGGAGGGTGAACCCGGAGTTCGAGGATGTCCCTGTTTCAAGACAACCAGCCTCTGCTCGGCCGGCTCCGGGTGCTTCGTGTCTTTTTTTGCTTCGCCCTTTGCCTGATGTTGGGGCGCCTGTGGCACCTGACCATCGTCCAGTTCGCCTACTATGACGAACTGGCCCTGAACAACCGCATCCAGAACGTTGCCTTGAGCGCTCCCCGCGGCCGCATCGAAGACCGGCAAGGGCGCATCCTGGTCGACAACACCCAGGCGCTGGAGCTGCTGGTCTACCGCGATGACATGGCCGATCGGGCTGCCACGGTCGGCTTCCTGGCGCGAGGGCTGCGGGAATCCGTCCAACAGGTGTCCCAAAGCCTGGCGACGGCCGAAAAGCGTACCGGCCATTACCGCCCCCTGCAGGTCCGCTCCAACCTGCCCCTGGAAAAGATCTCCTATTTTATGGCCCGGCAATCGGAGCATCCCGAAGTGCGGGTCACTCAACAGCCGCGCCGCCTTTACCTTTACGGCGACTTGGCGGCTCATGTGCTGGGCTATGTCGGAGAGGTCACCCCCCGTCAATTGCAGCAGCAGGAGTTTTCCCGGTTCAAGGCGGGAGACGTGGTGGGGCAATTCGGTATCGAGGCCACCTACAACAGCCATTTGACCGGCCGGGACGGCCATTTGCTGGTTCAGGTCGACAGCCTGGGCAAGATGGTCAAGGAGCTGCGGCGCCAGGAGCCCAGGCAGGGCAAGGCTCTCAAGCTGACTCTGGACCTGGACCTGCAAATGGCGGCCGAAGCAGAGCTGAGCGGCGCCACAGGTGCGGTCGTGGCCCTGAATCCGCGCAACGGCGAGATCCTGGCCCTGGCAAGCCGGCCCTCATTCGACCCCAATTCATTTGTGGTGGGGATGAGCGCCAGAGAATGGGACGGCTTGCTCTCCGACCCGGAGCGCCCTTTGCGCAACCGGGCTCTGCAAAGCGCCTTTCCGCCCGGGTCCACCTTCAAAAGCCTGCTGGCCGCCGCCGGATTGGAAGAGGGAGCCCACAACAGCCGGACCAAGGTGTTGTGCAGCGGCGCCATCACACTTTACGGGCACCCTTTTCGATGCCACCAGCGGGGCGGCCATGGCTTGGTGCATCTGCGCGAATCGATCGAGCATTCCTGCAACATCTATTTCTACCTGCTGGGCAAGAAGCTTGGGATCGATCCCATCACCCGCTTCAGCAAGAGCTTCGGTCTGGGCCAGTTGACAGGCATCGACTTGCCGGGCGAATACCCCGGACTGGCGCCGTCACGGGATTGGAAACGCCGCAATCGGGGGGAGCCCTGGTATGCCGGAGACACCATTTCCGTTTCCATCGGCCAAGGGCTCATCAATGCCACGCCGCTGCAGGTGGCGCGTGCCATGGGGATTCTGTCAACCGGCAGGTCGCCCCGCCTTCACTTGGCTCAAAACGCCTCGCTGCCTTCTTTTTCCGGCCTCCAGCAGGAAGTTTCGGTCAGCGATGAAAACCGGGCTCAGGTTCGTGATGCCATGTGGTACACGGTCAATGGCGCCGGAACAGGGCGTGCTGCCCGGGTGGAAGGCTTTGATGTTTGCGGCAAGACGGGAACGGCCCAGGTGATCGGACTCAAGACCAAGGAAAGACTCTCCGCCGAAAAGGGCGCCAGCTTCGAGGATCACGCCTGGTTTGCCGGCTTCGCACCCCGCGACAATCCCGAGATCGTGGTCGTGGTGCTGGTGCAAAGAGGGGGAGGCGGAGGCCGCACCGCCGCCCCCATCGCCGGCAAAATCTTCCAAAAGTATTTCGACAATTATTACAAGGACAAGCAGAAGGATGGCGCCGAGGTGGCAATATAAGCAGTTGTCAGTTGTCGGTTGTCGGTTGTCAGTCAAGAGGGCGCTTGATGATCCTGGCAGTCGGCCTCCTGCCCTGCCGCCCGCGGGCTTTGGGCCTGGACTTGGGTGGGATGCCTGAATCAGTGGAATTCTTTCTGGCAACTGACAACTGACACCTGACTACTGGCAACTGACAACTTCCCCTTTCCCCATGCCTTTGATCGACAGGCGGTTTTTGAAGGATCTGGACTACCTGCTGCTGGGGGCTGTGCTGGCCCTTGTGGGCTTCGGCCTGCTGGGCATCTCCAGTGCGGCAGGGCCGGCCTTTTTCAACGCCCAGCTCATTCGAGTCTTCATGGGCCTGGCCATTTGCCTTGTGGTGGCCACGGTCGATTATCACCGCTTGACCCAGTTCGCTCCCCTCATCTACTTGTTGGCGGTGGCTTTGCTGGCGGCAACCCTCCTGGTGGGCAGCGAGGTCAAAGGCAGCAGGAGCTGGATTGTCCTGATGGGATTCAGGCTGCAGCCCTCCGAACTGGTCAAGGTGGCGGTGATCTTGGCTTTGGCCCGCTATTTGGGCGATTTGCGCGAAAACTTCCTGTCGATGCGTCAGATCCTGAGCCTGGGCTTTCTTTTCAGCTTGCCGGTCTTGCTGGTGGTGCTGCAGGGAGACATGGGCACAGCCCTGATGTACTTCCCCGTACTGGGAGGGATGATGCTGGTGGCGGGACTGCGGCTCCGCTTCTTGGTCGCCATCCTGCTCATTAGCGCACTGCTGGCGCCGCTGGGTTGGTTCATGCTTCACGACTATCAGCGGGAGAGGATCCTGGTGACCTTCAATCCCGACCTCGACCCGCAAGGCGTCGGATACCAGACCCGGCAGTCCAAGATCGCCATCGGCTCGGGGGGCTGGACTGGCAAGGGGCTGGGGGAGGGTTCGCAAAGCCAGTTGGGATTCGTCCCCGAAATCCGAACCGATTTCATTTTTGCATTGCTTTCCGAGGAGCATGGCTTCTTGGGCGCTGCTGCCGTCCTGATGCTTTATCTGTTCGTCCTCTTCCGCATCACCGGGACGGCCGAGTTGTCCCGCGACCGAACCGGATTGCTGATTGTCACAGGCGTGGGCTCCTTGCTTTTTGCCCACGTGGTGACCAACGTCGGGATGACCCTGGGGATGCTGCCGGCCATCGGAGTCCCCTTGCCTTTCGTCAGCTACGGAGGCTCCGCTCTCCTGTCCATGTTCGCCGCCATCGGCCTGGTCATCAGTGTCCGCCATCGGAGATTCGTGTATTAGTTGTCAGTTGTCAGAGAGAATGCCACAGAGTCACGGAGAGCACAGAGTCCAGATCTTGAACCTGAGTCCAAGGTCCAAAGTCCAAAGTCCAAGGTGCAGAGAGAGCAAAGAGCAGAATGGGAAGGCACCAGTGTTCGGGTGTGTCACACTCTCTTGACTGCCAACTGCCAACTGCCAACTGCCAACTGCCAACTGCCAACTGCCAACTGCCAACTGCCAACTGCCAACTGCCAACTGCC
>JANQFM010000452.1 GCA_028277865.1 Acidobacteriota bacterium | reverse complement strand
ACTGACAACTGACAACTGACAACGAAGCTCCGCCGATACATTTGCAATGCAGTCATCCAAAACCCAGACCAGAATCGGGTGGGGGCTCTTTCTGGCCGGCTGGACGCCTCTGACAGGGCTGACCGTGGTGCTTTTGCAGGGCGGAGGGCTATCCTGGCTGGACGCCTTCCTGGCCGGATTTCCGATCGGAATCCTGTTCGCATTCCTGGCCCAATCCACCGGCTACCTTTGCCGTGCGCTGCCCTTGGCCGAGACGGGCCGGACACGCCTTTTGGCCACACTCTTGCTGGGCGCCTTGATCACCAGCGCCTTCTGGCTGCTGCTGGGCCGAGGGTGGCTGCAAGTTGTGCATCGTTGGTATGACGAACCTGAGCTGTTCCAAAGCTATTCCAACCAGCTCCCGACGCTTTTCGTGGTCGGCGTGGCATTTTACTTGCTCTCAGTGGCGATTCAGTACTTGGCCCAGGCCTTCGAAAAGTCTCAAGAGGCCGAGAGGAGGGCGCTGAAGCTGGAGCTGCTGGCCCGCCAGGCGGAATTGAAGGCCCTCCAGTTTCAGATCAACCCCCACTTCCTCTTCAACAGCCTCAACTCGATCAGCGCCCTGACCCGTTCCGATGCCGCGGGCGCCCGCCGCATGTGCTTGCTGCTGGCCCGCTTTTTTCGTCGCAGCCTGAGTTTCGGCGCCCAAGAGAAGATTTCCCTGGGCCGCGAACTGGAACTGATTCGCGATTACCTGGATATCGAAGAGATTCGCTTTTCAACTCTGCAAACCGAATTCGACGTCCAACCTCAAGCCGAGCAATGCCTGGTCCCTTCGCTTCTGCTTCAACCTTTGGTCGAAAACGCCGTCAAGCATGGCATCACCCGTCTTGCCGAGGGCGGGCTGATGCGGCTGCAGGCCGCCGTTCAATCCGGGAGGCTGTCGATCCGCATCGACAATCCCATGGACCCCGAACTCCCCGTCCGAGCCGGGACAGGCCTGGGTCTCAAAACTGTCGAAAAGAGGCTGGAAAACCACTATCCGCAGCAAGCTGCTTTCAGAATCCTTAAACAGGGCGGGGTTTTTCGAGTAGAGTTGTCGTTGCCTGCCGACCTTCCCGAAGAGGCGTCAGCCCAGGCCGAAGCCTTGTCCGACCTGGCCGAGGCAAAAGGATGAATCAGAAAAGCAAGAGGATCCGAACGGTCATCGTCGACGATGAAGAATTGGCGCGCCAGGTTCTGCGCGACGACCTGGCCGCATTTGAAGATGTCGAAGTGGTGGCCGAGTGCTCCAACGGCTTCGAAGCCGTCAAGGTCATCGGCGAAAAGAGCCCGGACCTGGTGTTTTTGGATATCCAGATGCCCAAGCTGGACGGCTTTGAAGTGCTGGAGCTGCTGGATGATCCGCCGCGGGTCGTCTTTGTGACCGCCTATGACGAGTATGCCCTGAGAGCCTTCGAGGTCCACGCTGTCGACTATCTGCTCAAGCCCTACGACCCGCAACGACTGGCCGAAGCCATCGATCAGGCTCGCCGCAACATTGAGGGCGGCCCGCAGATCGACCTTTCGGAACTGGCCTGGCAGGCCAAGCCCCGAAAGAGCCTGGAACGCATTTTGGTCAAGGACGGTGCCCGCGTGACGGTGATTCCCATTGAGGAAGTGGATTACATCGAGGCTCAAGACGACTACATCGGGATCCATGCCCGCGGCAAGTGCCATCTCAAGCCGCAGCGCCTATCGCATCTGGATTCCTTGCTGGACGACGAGGAATACGTTCGCATCCACCGCTCCTGCATCCTCAACATCCGCCGCCTGACCCGCATCGAGCTGTACGCCAAGGACAGCCGCCTGGCCGTGCTGCGCGACGGCAAAAAGCTGCCCATCAGCCGCTCAGGCTACGCTCGCCTGAAGAAGCTGCTCTGACCACCAAAGTCCGAAGTCCAAAGTCCAAAGTCCAAAGTCCAAGGTCCAGGTCTGCAGAGTTTGCTTCGACTCGGGACTCCGATTCCCCTTTGCGCTCTTTGCGGCTTGGCGTGAAACTCCCTGGGTCCTCACTGTCTCCCGGAAGCCTTCAACGCCTCATACTGCTTCAACTGCTCTTCAGCTTGCTGGTCGTTGCCCGACTGGCGGTAAAGCTCTGACAGAAAGAGGTGGGCTTCGGCCTGGGGCAGGATTTCAAGGCTGCGGCGGGCTGATTGGATGGCCTGGCCGAGTTGCCCCAGTGCATGGTAGGTTCGTGCCAACAAAAGGTGCAGGGAAGGATCCCCTGGCGCATAGCTGCGCGCCCGCAAAAGCCGATTCAGCGCTGCACT
>JANQFM010000414.1 GCA_028277865.1 Acidobacteriota bacterium | reverse complement strand
CGGCGGCGGCGTCACTCCCGGAATCCTCAACTGGTCCGTAGTGGCCGATGCCGGATTGGGGTCCAGCCTGCAGATCAACGACGCTGACAAGCTGACGGCAATTCTCGTAACGCCCGACATCGACCAGGATACGATTGTCACTGTGAGGCTGGAGGCGGAATTCGCCGCCTGCACCTGCTCGGACGACCGCTTCATCACCATCTTGGGCCAGGCCCCTCCCGAGGCGGACCTGGCACTTGGCAAGGAGGACTCCCGGGATCCGGTCACGGCCACCCGTGAATTCGAGTATGAAATCAACCTCCTCAACCGCGGGCCCGACACTGCGCAGGACGTGGTGGTCAGCGACCCGCTGCCTGCCGGCGTCGAACTGATTGAGGCTCAGCCAACCCAGGGAAGCTGCAGCATACAGGGCCAGACAGTGAATTGCTCGCTGGGAGACATCCCTGCGTCAGGCGATGCTGAAATCATCCTGACGGTTCGTGCCAACCTGCCGGGCGTGATCCAGAACGTGGCCCAGGCCGCTTCCTCGACATCCGACCCTTCCCCCAACAACAATGCCGCTTCTGAAGACACTTTGGTGCGGGCTTTGCAAACGCTTTTCTTTGCCCAATTCGGAGAGGGCGAGGATGCACTCTTCAGCCAGATCCTGCTCTACAACCTGGACCGGATGCAGCAGTCCCAGCTCAGCATCGAACTGCGCAGCGAAGACGGCCAGCCCAGTTCGGTGGACCTGAACGACGGCCAAGTTCAGGGAACCCTTGAAGCGACTATTCCAGCCGGAGGGCTGCGGGTCTTCCGAACCGACGGCAGCGGTGAGCTGCAAAGAGGCTCGGTGCGTGTCTTTTCCGACACCTCGTTGGCCGGCGTGATCGTCTTCGGCGGAGTGGTCGGCTTGGCCGGAGTGGGCAGCAGCGCACCGCTGGACAACGGCTTTGTAGCACCCATGGAAAGCAACCTGGCGGTCGGCACCCGGACAGGGGTGGCCATCATGAACCTGGAAGACCGTCCGGTGGATCTCACGCTGACCTTGATCGACTCGCAGGGCCGGCAGTTGGGGTCGGTCATGCGCCTGTTGGTTTCCCAAGGGCAGCTGGCGGAGTTCCTGGACGAACTCTTCGCCGATTCGCAATTGGATGTGAGCAGTTTCGAGGGTCTCCTGCAGGTCGAATCGGACGGACGCATCGCCGCCACCGTCATTCAGACCCGTCCCGGCCAATTCGCCACCATGCCGGTGAGCGGGAGGTGAGATTGGTTCGCAGTTCGCAGTTCGCAGTTGGCAGTTGGCAGTTGGCAGTTGGCAGTTGGCAGGCAGAGCATAAAGCCAACTGGGCACAGCGAGGATTGGCTCCGGTTTTCCGTCTCCAGCCCTGATCTGCTGACAACAGTTGGCCTGATCCTGACCTCCGACTCCCCAAACCGCGAACCGCGAACCGCGAACTTCCCCCAGCCCCGGCCCCTAGATGCGAAAAAATTCTCAGTTTTTTCTGCGTCTACAAGGTCTTTTCTGCATCTTTAAAAGGCAGACCGCAGCCTAGTCGCTGCGTTGAGGCTGTAGCTGGCGCTTAGGCGTAATTGGCGGGTGCAGGAACCGCACATCTCTTTGCCTGGCGCCGACTCCAAGGACGTTCACCGGCATCAAGGGGGTCGTTGACGACTGTTTTAAGGATCGCTCCCAGGCTGGTGCTTTGGCCGATGAAGATGACGGCGAGAATCTGCTCTTGGAAGCCAAGGGCAATGCTGGCGGCGATGCTTGCCCTTTGCGGGCTTGTGGGGATTCATGTGCAAGCCGGCGGCCCCCTGATTGTCCAGGGCGGTGCTGCCGGACGCTGGGCTCAGCCTATCCCGATTGCCTTGGACCGAGGATCCCTGGGACACCTGAGACCATCGCAGGCAGCGGATTTGGTGCATGCAGCCATGGCCCGCTGGGAAGGGGCGGAATTGAGTTCCGTCCAATTCGACGAGGGCGATCGGCTGCCTGTCGATGTGAACGGCGCCAATGTCCTGGAGTTTTTCGGAGGAAATCCGATCGGCGCCGGCGGGATCCATGCCGAGAATCCCATTATCTTCGATCACGACGGGTCGGTGATCGACCTTTTGTTGGGGGACGGCTCCAGCGGGGTCGTGCTGGGTTTTGCGGGGCCGCGCTTCATCAACACTTCGACCAACCGCTACCTTTCCGCTTTCGCAGTCTTCAACGGGCTTTTTTCGTCCTCGCCCAAGTTTGTCTCCACGGTAGTCCACGAATTTGGCCATCTGATCGGCCTGGACCACACTCAGGTCAACCGGGATTTAGCCGTCAATGCCAGCACGGCCGACAATAACCTGGTGGCCTTGATGTACCCTTTCGCCCTGGACGCTGCCACGGAACGGCCCCTGCGGGACGACCTGAGCTGGCTGGCTTGGCTGGAGCCCGAAGAAGACTTCGAGGATGTCACAGGCCGCATTGAAGGGAGGATTTTCCGGCGTAGCGGCGAGCCGCTGCCGGGCGCCAACGTGGTGGCCGTCCAGGTGGATGCCAGCCTGCGCGAATCGTTCACCGAGGTAGTGTCGTCTGTTTCGGGCTTCTTGCTGGACGGCCAGGGAAGGTACGAGATCCCCGGGCTTGCCCCAGGCCAGTACGTCGTCTTCATCGAGCCGCTTGATCCGCGCTTCAAAGGCGGCAGTTCGGTGGGTCCCTTCGACGATCGCTTTGACGACTTTGCCAAGGACTACTACAACGGGGACGGCGAGAGCGCTTCAGGATCGGACGATCCGGCCCTCAAGACGGTCTTGACGGTATCGGCGGGGCAGACCCTGAGTGGCATCGACCTGTTCGCCAACGAGCCCAACCTGCCTCCCGTGGTGGATGCCGGCACCGACCGGACCGTACCCAGCGGCCAGATTGTCCAGTTGATCGGATCGGCCGAGGATCCGGACGGCGATCCGTTGACTTTCAACTGGAGGCAGATCAGCGGCCCGCCGGTCGATCTGTCGGGCGCCGAAAGCCTGAGCGCTTCCTTTCTGGCGCCCGGAGTCCCGGAGCCGGTGGCCCTGGTGTTCGAGCTGACTGCCGACGACGGTCGGCTGTCCGCCGCCGACCGGGTTCGAATCAATATCATTCCCGCTCCCGGTAACAGCCCCCCCATCGTTGATGCGGGGCCTGACCAAGCCGTCACAAAGGGGAATACCGTCTTCCTGGCAGGCAGCGCCTCTGACGCCGATGGCGACTTCCTGGAGATCCGCTGGCGTCAGCTCTCGGGACCCGTTGTCGATCTGGAAGGCTCGTCCAGCTTGCTGGCATCTTTCGCGGCGCCCTCCTTGACTCAGAGCCGTCAGCTCGTTTTCGAACTCAAGGCAATGGATGGCCGCGGAGGGGTCGGGACAGATTCGACCATTGTGACAGTGATCCGCAACCGTCCACCCTCGCTGCATCTGGAGCCCTTCCTTGTCGCCGATCCTGGCGAGACTGTCAGGCTGAAGGCCGATGCCTCAGATCCTGATGGAGATGCCCTGACTTTCAACTGGACCCAAACGACGGGTCCGTCGGCCCAACTGGCGGGAGCGGACAGCCCTGACCTCATTTTCGAAACGGATCCTGAACTGAAATACCAGTTCTACGTCTTCCGTTTGACCGTGAGCGACGGCGGGGCAACAGCATCTGCCGATGCCAGGGTTCTTGTTTCGAGCCTGCCTGCCGTTGCATTGCCGGCTCGCCTGTACCATGAGGATCCGCTTTTTCAGGGTGCATTCGTGGCCGCTGCTGTTGTCAACGCCGGGCCTCAAGCCAGCCGGGTCCACATCCGCCACCTGGCGCCGGATGGAGAGCAGGTGGCGGAAATCAAGACCGAGAATCCCCTGGCGCCCCTTGGCCAGTTGACTTTCTTGGATCGAGACCTCAACGTCACAAACCATCCCGGTACGCTTCAAGTGTTGGGCTTGTCCTCTCCCGTGCAGGGCTTTTTCCTGCTGGGCGAGCTGAGCAACGGACGGCTGGATGGTGTGGGAGGCCCTCTTTTCGCATCGGAGCTGCTCTTTTTCCCAATGGTCAAGCAGAGCGACAGCGAGGCCACCTGGCTTTACCTGGTCAATATGCATCGCAAAGAAGATGCCGATGTGACGCTGCGCCTCCGGGATCCGGAAGGGGAGCTGATCGAAGAGACGATGCTCTCCTTGAATGCTGAAGGCAGTCTTTCGGCAATCGTCGGGGATCTCTTCGAGTTGGAATCGCAGCTGGACGGCTATCTGGAAGTCGAGTCCAGCCGGCCTTTGGGCGGGATTGAACTGGTTGCGGCTGAGGACCGCTTTTCCGCCCTGCCCGGCCAGCAGATCCTGGAGACCACCCGCCTTTATGCCCCTCACTTCTTCACAGACGGGAACGGCAATACCACGACTTTGCGCTTGCTCAACCTGGGCAGCAACCCAATGCAGGTCGACGTCACGGCACTCGACGACTCTTCACGAACGGTGGGCAGCGCCAGCTTTGAAGTGGCGCCGGAAGCCCTTGTGGAGGTGGCAGTGGCAGAAATCCTCGATCAGCCTGAATCGGGGATACTGGTATCCGGATATCTGAATCTGCATGTCAGCGGTGGGCAGGCGAGTCCTCTGACGATTCCGGCCCGGCTAACGGGTGCCGTCCGGTTCAGCGGCAACCAAGGGCGCACCGAGGCCTGCTTGCCGCTGTTGGCCGAACCTTCCCGGCGAATCGCCTTTCTGCAGGTGGCCCAGTCGATTGAGGCCGGTTTCTTTCAGGGGCTGGTCATCGTCAACCCCAACAGCGAAGCGGCTTTGGTCGAAGTCCAAGCCTATGATACCCAAGGCAGGCTCACCGCCAGCGCTGAAGTGGAGGTTCCTGCCGGCACCCGCGTCATCGACCTGCTCGCCAGCGACCTCTACTTCGGCCCCGACTTTGACCAGGCCGGCGGGCAGCTTCGCGTAAACAGTTCGATGCCGGTCTTCAGCCTGTCGCTCTTCGGCGACATGCCCGGCGAATTCCTGGCCGCCGTCCAAGGCCAGCACCCTCTGGATGAGGAGTAAGTTGTGAGGCTGGACTGAGGGGAATACGGCCTCTGGGTTTTGCCCTCAGTCCTCAGATTTGGTCCAGCAGGTCAGCTCTAGTCCGCCTCAAGACCCAGATGCCCAGCCAGAGCGACAGGAAGCTGAAAGCCAGCCAGAAAAGCAAGCCCTCCCAGGTCGGAGGCCTCGTTCCGACCAGAATCCAGCGATAGGCTTCCACCATGTGCGTGAGGGGATTGAATCCTAGTACCTCAGAGGTCAGGGAATTGGTGATGGAGCGCTGGTAGACGATGGGGGTGCTCCAGAATGCCGCCAGAAAAACGACGCCCAGAGTCTGGGAGATGTCGCGAAAAAAGACATTGAGTGCCGCCATCGCCTGGGCCAGGCCGTATGTCATGATCGCCTGGGGCACAAGCAGCAAGGGGAACAGCAGAAGCTTGAACCAGCTCAGCTGCCCTGCAACAGCCAGCACCAGGACAAAAAGAGCGGTTGCCACCAATTGATGAATGACGGCTGCTGCAACGGTCTTCAAGGGGAGCGCCTGCAGAGGGAACCGCTGTTTGCGGATCATGTTGGCGTTTTCGATGAAAGTGAGCGCCGAACGGTTGACGCCTTCCTGGAAGGCAATCCAGGGAAGCAGGCCTGCAAAGATGCTGGCCGCCGTCAGCCAGGTCGCTCCCGTACCCGCGCCTTGCATGCGCCAGGAAAAGACATGAGCCACGAAGGTGTAAATTGCCAGCAGCACCAGAGGCGTGATCACCGACCAAAGGATCCCCGCCAGCGAACCCACGTAGCGGCTGCGGATGTCGCGCAGGACCAGTTCCTGCAGCAGGTACTTGTGATGGGTGAGGATATGAAGCAGTTCGCGCATGGATCGGTTGTCGGTTGTCAGTTGTCAGTTTTCAGAAGAGTCCTGAGCCAGGAAGAGCGGACTGGAATACTTCTTGCGGTCTTCTTCGCGTCTTTGCGTCTTTGTGTGAAACTCCCCATCCCCTTTCTTGCCGATTCCTGACTCCTTCCCTTCTTGATAGGATAATGCGAACCTGTCGGCGAAGCGAGGATGAGTTGGTGAAAAAGAAAGGCTTGCGACATCAAAAAGGCCGTTCCAAGCAGAAGGGGCAGCAGCGCCGTTGGGGTGCTGATGACCTGCTGCGTATGCTGGCGGCGGTCTTCTTTCTGGCCTTGCCCTTTGTGATCAGCCTGGATGGTTCGGACAAGTTTCGGCTTCCCAAGCAAGTCTTCGCTTCCTCGCTGATCATCCTCATCGGCGCAGTCTACCTGCTCTCCCGCAAGCCGGTTGTCCGATGGCGTCCTCGCAGCTGGGAGTTCCTGCTGGGCATTCTGGCTGCCTATGTCGGTGTCCAGGTGTTTTTCAGCGGCCATCCTGCCCTGAGCCTGGAGGCCTTTTATACGCTTTGTTATTTCGCGGTCCTGCTGCTGGTCCTTAAAGAGGTGGCCACCCCGAATTATCTGCGATGGCTCTGGTTGGGGATCGGTGTTGTGGGCGCTGTCAGTGCGGTTTTCACCGTGCTGCAGTACTTTGGGCTGTTTCCCGAAATGGTCGGCGCAAGCGGCCAAGTCATCTCAGGGCGCCTCAATCCGGCCGGGCTGATCGGGGAGGTGCAAAGCGGCGCCATGCTTTTCGGATTGGCCAGCCTGATGCTGCTGGGCTGGGTCATGGCTTGCGACCGTCCCGCCTGGCGGGTGGCGGCCTTGGCTCTGGTTGGTTTCAATGCGACCGGAATGGTCTTTACGCGCACATTGACAGCTTTGGCTGCCTTCGGAGTGTCGATGCTGCTCTGGCTGGCCTTTCACCACTGGTGGCATTTCCGCAGCGGCAAGCGCGTGACACGTGAGTTGGTGATGCTTTGGGGGCTGCTGGCCGTAGGGCTGGCCGGCGGCCTTTTTGCGGCGCAAGAGTCGGGGCTGGACGATCGCATCCGGCGGGTGGCGACCCAGATGAGCCGGGGGGACTGGTCGGTGGCCACCGCCGGTCGCCAGCCGATCTACCGAATTACCTGGGAGATGGTCCAGGACAAGCCCATTTTGGGGGCGGGTCTGAACACCTTTGGAGTGGATTTTTTTCACTATCGGGCGGATACGGAGATTGGGCAGCAGCAGAAGCTGGTCGAGCAGCCCGGCGCTTTCCGCCAAGTCCACAATGAGTACCTGCAAGTCTGGCTGGAACTGGGCCTGCCCGGCTTGATCCTCTTTTTGGCCTTGCTGGCGATTCCGGCCTGGAGGGCTGTGGGGCAAGTCCGGCGGAGTGAGGATTCCAACAAGGCCTACTGGCTGGCCCTTCACTGCCTGGCCGTGGTGTTCATTTTAGTGGAATGCTTGACCTTCTTTCCTTTCCAACTCACTCTGAGCGGTGCCCTGATCGTGCTCGTCTTCGCGGGGCTGAGATCTGCTCAAAGCCAGGGTGGCCTGCCTCGGGAAGATGGACTCCTGGCCAGGAGCTGGCTGGTCAAGGCCGCCCTCGTCCTGGTGGGCAGCTGCATCCTGATGTACTCCCAGATCCAGGTCTGGAGGGCCAATGAGCGGTTGGGGTCGGCCGAACAGTTCCTCTTGATCGCCTACAGTCAGCAGACCCGCGATCTGCAGACGCAAAGAGCCGCAGCCCGCAAGGCGCTCGACCTTGCCGATCAGGCTCGGCAGCTTTGCTTCAGCTGCCACAAAGCCTACGACTTGCGGGGCTCGGCCCTGATGTTGCTGGGACGCTATCGGGAGGCGGTCGAGTCTTACAGCAAGGCTGCCTCGGTGCAGCCTTCAGCCGAGCTTTACACCAATTTGGGGATGGCCCATTTCCAGAACCGGAATCTGCAGGAGGCGCGACAGTCGGTCGAGACGGCCCTGCGTTACCGTCCGCAATATCCGCAGGCCCAGCGTGCCTTGCGAATGCTCGACCAGCAGCCATGAATCCGGGGGTTCACGCAGAGGCGCAGAGACGCAGAGAGAGGCGGAAAGAGGGGGAAGGAACCGGGGCCGATGGCTTTCTCTGTCTCCTCCCCTCCTCCGCGCCTCTGCGTCTGTGCGTGAAATCCCCTCCCCGGGGCTTGAATGCGTATTTCCATTGATTACCGCCCCTGTGTCAGGCTGAATTCGCGAAGGCGCGGAATTGGGCGATTTACCAGCCAGCTAGTCCGTCACCTTCTGGCTGAAGATTCCGCAAACCGGTATTTCCTCTACACCACTTCCGGTGACCGGCCTGAACTGACAGGGGATTACGAAGTACGCCGACTGCCCGTCCTGCGTCGGCCTGGGCGCCTGAATTGGCTGCTCGACCGCTGGACCCTGCCCCGTCGAATCCGACGCGACAGCATCGACCTTTTTCACGCCACTGACTTTACCTCCATCCCCGTTTTGAAGGATGCCCAGGTGTGGGCCTACGTCCATGACCTGATCCCTTTCCTTTTTTGGGAGGAGACCCGCCGCCGCGTCCCCCGCGATTTTGCTCATGCCCTGCAGTCCTCCCTGCAACGGGCGGCGCAGGCCGATCTCGTGATCACGGTTTCCGAGCAATCCAAGAGCGATATCTGCCGGATGTTGGGACTTCCTTCAGGGCGGGTCCGGGTGGTCTACCAAAACTGCGACGAGACGCTGGGGCCGGCCGACCGCGGCCAGAGCCGCCAGGAGCTTGGCTCACGCTATGGGATTGAGGATCGGTTTCTTTTCTATTTGGGAGGCAGCGACTATCGCAAGAACGTACCCTTGCTGGTGCGGGCGTTCGCCAGGCTGCGCCGCCAGGGCTATCCGGGAAAGCTGGTGTTGGCCGGCGAGACTTTTGGGTGGCAGATTCCCGAGGTCACTGAGGTCCGCGACGAAGTCGAACGGCTGGGCCTGCAAGAGGCAGTCTGCTTTCCGGGCTTTGTTCCCGATGCCCATCTGGCCTACTTCTACTCGGCCTGCGACCTGTTTGTCTTTCCCTCCCTGTATGAGGGCTTCGGACTGCCGGTGCTGGAGGCCATGCGTTGCGCAGCGCCGGTGCTGGCCGGACGGGCGGGGGCGGTTCCTGAGGTAGCGGGGGATGCGGCGGCCTATTTCGATCCCAACTGCGAGGAATCCTTGCTGGAGGCATTTTTCGGAGTCTGGGGGAAGGAAGGGAAGCTGGATGAAATGAGGAAGAAGGGGTTGCAGCGGGCTCAGTTCTTTAGCTGGAAAGAGTCGGCGAGGCGGATTGCGGACTGGACAGAGAGTTCACGCAGAGGCGCAGAGGCGCGGAGGGGAGGCAGAAGAGATGGGGGAGGAGCTGGGGTTTAGGGTGGGGATCGACTGCCGGGCTTCTCACTCGGGTCCGGCTGGGATCGCCACCTACGTCCGCAATCTGCGTCGGGAGATTCCAGAGCTGGAGTGCCTGGATGCGTTGTGGCCGCGTAACAATCTGATCTGGAATCACTTGCGGCCCCCTTGGGCGCAGCTCAGGAGGCGCTGGAAGATCTATCACTCTCCCTCCTACACTGCGCCCCTTTTCAATTTCTGCAAGCTGGTCTTGATGGTGGCCGACGTCTCCTATCTGGTTTGCGAGGACTGGTACCCCTATACCATCGACCCCTTGCGGCGCCACTACTACAAGGCTTCCCTCTATCGTGCCGACCGCATCCTCGTCCCGTCCGATTTCACCCGCAGCGAACTGCTGCGCCTGCACCCCGCTCTGAAAGGCCGAGTGCGCCGCGTCTACCTGGGCGTTTCAGACCGCTTCCGCAAAGATGAAGGGCTGGCACAGCGGGTGCACCATCAGTTCGGCTTGCCAAAACGCTTCGTCCTGCATGTGGGGGACATCCATCTGCGCCGCAACCTGGATCAGCTGCAGATTGCCTGCCAGAAGCTGGGAATGCCCCTGGTGCTGGTGGGGAAGATCCTGCGCGGCGGCGAGGGCTTCGCCGACCATCCCTACCATTTGAGCGGGCTGACCCTCGACCAGCTCATCGGAGTCTATTCAGCCGCCGAATTGCTGGCATATCCTTCCAGCTACGAAGGCTTCGGATTTCCCCTGGTGGAAGCTATGGCATGCCGACTGCCTGTCGTGGCGTCCAACCGTTCCTGCATCCCGGAGATCTGCGCCGACGCCGCTGTACTGGTCGAACCGCAAGCCGATACGCTGAAAAAAGGAATGGAGGAGGCGCTGCGCAATGCCTCGGCCTTGGTGGAAAGGGGCAGCCAACGAGCCGCTCAATTCAGTTGGCGAAACACTGCCCGGGCCACTGTTGACATTTATCGAGAACTTCTCTGATCACACACAAGCGGAAGTAGATGGGTGAAATCAGGCTGGAAGCTTTTCTGCCACTGCGTCTTTGCGTCTTTGCGCGAAACCCGGATCCCCCGCCTCGATCACGTCCATGAACGACGACACTGAAAAGACCGCGTGGCCGATTCCCGGCTTTCCGTAGCCTGCAGGCGCAGGCAGCTGGTGCTTGGCGTGAATGTCGCGCCAGGCGCGGGTCAGTCGGACGTGGTATTCCAGCGGTGCCCCTCCGGGATTGGACTTCCCCAGCAGGCTGAGGGGTTCGGGGCACCACGTGGTGAAACGCGGCGAAATCCCCTTGGACATGAAAAACTCCAGCCCTTCGGAAGTGGACGCGATGGCTTCGTCGACGCTCCGGAAGCCGTGAGGCCGGGACATCTCGATGCCGGCCACAAAGTTGGGAATCACGTTGGCCGGGCCGAAAACCTCGGCTGATTCCAGGATGCGCTCAATCCACTCGTCGCGTCCGATATAGGCGGCCTTGCCGGCGCAGATGGTGTCGAAGAGGCCGCGATCCCAAACCTCGTAATTGGGATGGTATATCTGCACCCCCACGTCCCGAAAGCGCCGCACCGCCTCGACGGGCTGAGCCTGAACAACCATCTTGCTGATCCATCGTCCTGGAAAGCGTTTTTCGATGGCTTCCGGGTAGCGGGCATAAAAATCGACCTCTTCCATGCCTTGCAGGCTGGAGGTGATACTGCCGCCGGTCACCGTGTAGGCGCGGCTGTCCGAATCCGTGTCAGCGATGATGTCCAGGGCTTGCAGGATCTCGTCCACCGATTTGACGGCGGTATAGGAGCGCCCGGATCGCCTTTGCTGGCGATAGTTTTCGTTGATGTCGCAGAATTGGCACTCCACCTTCTTGCCGAAGTACTGGCACATCCGAAAGACGGTCAGGTAGAGCAGGTAGCCCCATTCGATGGTGGGAGCGATGTCTGTGACCGGCTTCCCGTTGGGCAGGCTGCGGCGGTAGTAGTCGGGATAGGCGGGCAACTCGACATTGCAGACCTCCTCTCCCTCCAGGGTCAGGGCCAACTGCCCGTCGGCTGAAACCTGCACTTGATAAGGCGAACGGGGATTGAGCCGCACTGAAACGATGGTACGGCGAAAGTTGCAAGCCCCGCCGGTGAGACAGATCTCTTCAGGCGCCCGCAGGTTTTCGTCCTGCTGCATCTCGGAGATGGGAACCAGGTCAAAGGAGAAGATGAAGTAGGCCTTGGGCTTGAATCCCGAAGCGATGCGCAGGGCGTCCTCAGAAAAGCTGAACCCTCCCCGCAGCAAATCTTCCTTGTAAACTGCCTCCGGCGGCAGATCCGCAAACCTCTCCACCAGACTCTGCACAAGGTTCGCTCTTTGGCCCATGAGGCTATAGGTTAGCAGATCCGTATCGCCTAAAGCGTGCGGCCTTGGGGGGTCTTGGGCATGGATCCCCCCGCAAGAGGTGCGATGCTCCTTTCGTGGTCTCCCTTTTGAGTATTTTTGGCGTGCCCTCCCCCTTACCGCTTCTTGAACTCGCCGCCCAGCAGCTTCGTCTACAATAGGCAATGATGAGGATCTTCGCGTCGCTGCTCGCAGGAGTACTTCTGATTTTCGCCAGCCACCCCTTGGCGGCTCCAGCCAAAGAGCCGCGCTTCGTCAGCTTTACGGCCAAAGGCAAGCACGGCATTTACCTGCGTGACCTGAAGCGGGAGGAGGTTTCGCTGTGGGTGGACGGAAAGCCGGTCGAGGTGGGCTACCTCGGCTACAAAGACGTTCAAACGGACTTCATCTTCCTGATCGAAAACAGCCCGCGCACTGCCGAGTTCAACGTCAGCCTGCCCCAGTGGGGCCAAGTCAACACGGTCGACCGCATCCGCATGAGCCTTATCGGAGGGTTTTTCGAGTCGGTGGTGGGGATCGGGCCGGTCCTGCTGGCTGAGTTCGACCGTGAACTGGAGATTTCGCAGGACTTTACGACTTATGACGATCAGCTCGTGTATGCCTTGCACAAGATGAAGCCAAAGCCCTCTGCCACCGACCGGCGCATCATTCCGGTGGGGCGTCACCTGCTTTGGGGGGTCGAGACTTTGCGCAAGCGGCCTGCCAAACGGAAGATCCTGGTCCTGTTCACCACCAGCGTGGACCGGGAATCCTTCCAGAATCTGGGCGAGTACAAGGAGGTGCTGGGCCTTTATGACGTCGAGCTGTATGTCGTTTCATTCGCGCCCCGCATCACTTCGGGCATGGGGAAGACCCATGAAGAGCGCATGAACCGCCAGTATTTCAAGCAGCTCACCGGCCAGACAGCCGGCAAGCTTTACTTGACCGGCGAGTATGTCTTCATCGACGAGTTCATGGATGATCTGCTGGTTCGGCTGACCAACAGCTACACGGCCGGGTTTTACGTCACTCCCGGCGACTTTCCTCAGGAGCACAAGCTCGAGATCCGCGCCCGCGACAAGAAGGTCAAAGTCACCCACCGCGAGTCGATCGTTTTTTAAGGGTTTCACGCAGAGGCGCAGAGACGCGGAGAGAGGGGTGAGATGAAGTGGGAGTGACTTTTATCTGATTCTGTCCGGGTCTCTTGCGTCTCTGCGCCTCTGCGCTAAAACTTTTGCTTCAGTCGTTCTTTTCTTCCAACTCGATATCCAGATGGAGGGTCTTGTTGGGGACGATTTCCATGCGGGCTTCAAAAGGCTTGAAGCCGGGGTATTCGATTCGCAGATCGTGCTCGCCTTGCAGCATCGGGTATCGGTCGCGCTGGGTCGAGAAGTCGCGGGCGCTGCCGATCAGCTTTCCGTCAATATAGACCATGGCTTCAGGAGGGTCTACTTTGAATATCACGTCCGAGGAGTTGGCCCGCACCACTTCGCGGGAGGCCGGGCTTTGCACGTAGATGCTGTAGATTCCGGAGCCGTGCAGCGAGTCGGGGTAGTAGCTGCCGGAATGGCGGGGATAGGTGTAGATGCGGGGGTAGTGCCTGCGGTGATGCAGCCTGCGGTGACGGATTGAAGGAGCGTGGAGGCGAAGGGGCGGGTAGTAATGCGGATTGATGAAAAAGAAGTTGCGGGGCGGCAGGAAGAAGTAGTCTTCGAGGTTGCGGCGGCTTCGCTGCGCGAACAGTTCGGATGCCGCAGCGATGATCAGGACGGGCAGGGCGATTGCAAGGATTTCTTTTTTCATTTTGGCACCTATTCTAGCCGATGGGTTGCAGGGCGGAAAGGTTCAGGAGCAAAGCCCATCTTCGTCCTGGTAAAGATCCATGATGCGTTGAGCCTCTTTGTGGACGGCCTCGACCAATTCCTTCGGGCTTACAGGCCTGGCGTGGGGAGCGTAGCTGAGGGCCAGCCTGGTGGGGAATTCCGGGGTTTCGCTGGTCAGGGTCAGCACCACCCCGTCGCCTTCATACCTCACCAAGTCACCCCATTCCTCCAGGATCCAGTTGGCCCAGGCCTGGTCGAAGTAGATCTCGAAGCGGCGGGGTCCGAAGTCAAGGAAGGCATCTTTGAAGGGCGCCAAATCAGGCGGCGGCCGGAAGGTCTCATCCCGCATCCGGACATCCAAAATGCGTTCGAATTTGAAGGTCCGGACATCCTGTCGGGTTTCACAGTAGCCGGTCAGGTACCAGTAGCCCAGGTGCTTGGTCATCAGGTAGGGGCGGACCACCCGGCGCGAGGTCTGGTCGCGGATCAGGGCGTAATAGTCGATTTCAATCTTGCGGCTTTGCTCGGTGGCCTGGCGCAGTTGCTCGAAGTGCTCCGAAACAGCCGGGCTTTCCATCACGATCTGGTCCTGCAGGCGGGCAGTGGGGTCGACCGAACTTCCGATGACTTGTTGAATCTTGTCCTTGAGTGACTGGACTGCCTCGGGGTCCACCTGGGGATCGAGCAGCTCCAGGGAAAGCAGCATGGCCATGGCCTCGGGGCGGGTAAAGCGCAAAGGGCGGTTGAGCATCTGGTCAAAGTCGATGTAAACGCGCTGATCGTCCTCATCGACGTAGATGTCCACGTAATCGTCGGGCCGAAAGGGCGGCTTGCCGATCAAAAGCATGAAGTCCAGCTCTTTTTCCAGCTGGCGGGGCCGCATCCCAACGGCTTTGGCCAGCTCTTCCAAAGGCACTCCCTGGTGCTGAGAGACGTAGCTCATGATGAAGAGGATGCGGTTGATGCGCTCGGTGATGTTCATAGCAGCCCTCCCAGGCGCTGCTTGATTTCCCGGCGCATAGATGCAGGCTCGAGCACCACCACGTCCGTCTTCTGGGAGAGCACCCAGCGCAGCAGTCCGTCCTTGTTGGTCACTTGAAGGCGAAAGGTCTCCTCGTCCAGGCGGCGGGCGCCGGGCAGCTGAGGCGCCAGTTCGGGCAGGCGGTGGGTCGAAAGACGAATGGTCACTTCGATCGGCTTGTGGAGGCGCAGCTGCCAGTCCTGGGCATGTTGGTGCTTGGAGAGGTCAAAGTCCTGCGGAACCTCGTAGTCGGGCGTCCCCGGGCGCCTGGGGTTCACTTTCAGGTTGCGGATGCGCGTCAGCACGAAATTGCGGATGGCCTTGCGCAAGTGGTCCCAGCCGACCAGAGCCCAGCTTCCCCGACGGAAGGTCAACCCGTAAGGATCCACCTTGCGCCGGGTGGTCTTGCCGGTGGAAAAGGCATAGTACTGGATTTCGAGGGTCTTGCGGCGCTCCAGGGCATCCTGGATCTGCCGAACCCAGCGCGACCGGCTCTGAGGGCCCTTGGACTTGCCGGCCTGGATTTTGAGGTCTTGAGGAGGGGCCGGCAGGTGGAAGTTGCCATGAATGCTGATGATCTTGTGCAACGCCGATTCGAGTTGGTCGGCATAAGGAAAGGTTTGGTTTTCCTGAACAGCGCCGGCCGAGAGCATCAACAATGAGGATTCTTGCGGAGTAAACTCGATTTCGGGCAGGAAAAGCTTGTTCTTATCAATGATGTAGCCTTCCTTTTGGTGATCGGATCCACTGAAATAGTCAATGGGAATCCCCAAGGAAATGAGCTCCGCCTTGTCCCGTTCAAACTTGCGCTGGTTCGATTCCTCCACTCCCTGGGCATAGTCCTCCGGAAAATGGTTCTTGATCTCCTGCCACGAAACCGGCTCATGGGCGTTGAGGAGATAAGTAAGCAAGTCGAGCAAGCGTTCGGTGCGATTCACCAAGCGTAGTGTATGCAATGCTGCCTGCCAGGGTCAATCCTCCTGGCAGCCCTTCGGGCGGGTAAGAAGCTGCCGGGGCGCCATCGTGAGAACCGGCAAAATCAGCAGTCGACTTCACCAGGGCAAGGCGATGCAGCAGAGGTTCCGGATTCCGGTTTGAGAGCCGGAGCTTGGCGGCAGGATCTCCCATTCCGCCATCCAAAGCCCGGTACCCGGATCAAGGGATCCGAAACCCGGATCCGCATACTTTAGAGACTAAAATGTATAAAAAGACGAAAAATCTGACTTTCCCTCTTGACGGCACCAAAAATTCCACCAGAATAAATAGCAGGCTGACGGACTTTCGGCTCGAGCAGCGGGAGTTTGACAGCGCCCGGAAGTTGACTTTGAATGCGGCCTTTTCGGAAAGGAGAATCGATATGGCCTTTATTATTTGCGAGCCCTGCATCGGAACCAAGGATACGGCTTGCGTGGATGCTTGCCCGGTGGACTGCATCCATCCCCGCAGCGACGAGGACAACTTCGACGACGAACAGCAGCTTTTCATTGATCCCGAGGAGTGCATCGATTGCGGGGCTTGCGTGCCGGAATGCCCTGTCGAGGCCATCTTTCCGGAGGACGAAGTCCCCGATCAGTGGCATGACTACATCGAGATCAATTACAAGTGGTTCGGCCGGGAGATGTAAAGAGGACACGCGCCAAGACGCCAAGAGCTAAGGGCCGGGCCGGGTCGACTTTGCGTTCTTTGCGTCTTGGTGCAAGACCCTATATCCCTTTCCCGAAAAGGTCTTCCTCTGCGGCCAGTTTTTCCTGGACTTCCTCCAGCAACTTCGGCAGTTGCGAATTCGGCAACTGCAGCATTTCCCAGCAGGGCAGATTGCCCAGGTCCAGCTCGGGAAATCGTTCCGGGCCCACCCCCAACCGGACGCATATGGCGTTGGCCAGGCAGACCAGAGCGCACAAGGTGGAATCCTGCCGGGCCAGTTCCGGGTCATGATGCAGCCTGATGGCTTCTTGAAGGCCGGGCGCCAGGTTCCACTTGCGTGCCACAATGGCGCCCACCTCAGCATGATCGAAACCGAGCAGACGGTTTTCGGCCTGCAGGAAAGTGACGCCTTCATTGTAGACAACCTGTACAACATCCTGGTAGCGGTTGGGCCGGTTGAGGTCCAGGACGGCCTTGCCGATATCATGCAGCAGCCCGGCCACAAAAGCCTCCTCGGCGTCTCGATAGCCTTTTTTGCGCGCCAGCCAGCGGGAAACCAGGGCCACGGCCAAGGCATGGTCCCAGAGCAGCTTGTCCTTAAAGGAGCGTGTGCGGTAAATCGCCTCGGATGATGCCGCAACCACGAGAGACTGCAAGGTCTTCATTCCCAGGATTACCACCGCCCTGGACAGGGTGGTAATGGTCCTGCTCACTCCATAAAGCGCTGAGTTAGAGATCTTGAGCACCCGGGCAGCCAGGGCGGAGTCCTTGGAGATGACCCTTTCCAGGTCAAATGCACTGCTGTCAGGAGAACGGACCAACTGCATCACCTGATGGGCCACAGCAGGAAATGGAGGCAGATCCTGTGCCGCTGCGGCAACCTCTGCTGCATGATTCACCCTGTCCCTCCGATACAGTTACCAATGCCATGGACAGTATCGGTTTTTCCGCATAGGAAGATTAGCAGATCGGCATGCTTTTGGGGACGATGTTGCATGCAATGAGAGTAATGGCATCGAGCTTGTTCAATGCTGCTTGGCGTAAAGGCACTCATGTTGCCGGCTGGGGTGATTTGCGGCGGAAAAGGCGGCGGAAGAACTGGTAGAAAAGGTAGATGATCGAAGCGAAAAGGACCAATAGCAGCACAGCCAAAGTGACGGCGATATAGGGATGGGACGAGACCAGCCAGAGAAGGGTCAGGCTCAGTACATCTTCGACAAAGCTCAGGAACCAATTCGAAAACGGCTCCGGAGAGGCGTTGACGGCCAGCCGTGCGGTGGCCTTGGCCCCGTGGGAGGTAAAGGAGACAAAGCCTCCCAGCAAGGCGGCGATCCACAGCCACTGCTGGGGGATATCCCCGAAGGCGGAAGCCGCCAGCAATGCGCCGGCCGGGACGCGGATGAAGGTGTGGACGGCGTCCCAGGTGTTGTCGATGTAGGGTACCTTGTCGGCCGCGAATTCGACCAAAAAGAGAAGAGCAGCCGTCCCCATCACCCAGGGATTGGACACGATTGCCATGGACTCGGGCAGGTTGATCCACTCCAAGCGCTGCATCAGGCCCAGGCAGAAGACGGTGATGTAAAGGTTCAGGCCTGCGCTCAGGCTGGCGCCCAGCGCCAGTGCCAGTTGGCTGATGTCCATGCTCGATTCCTCAGGCTGTGCCGCCTGACCCGTGTCCTCCAGCCCTCTGGGGAGGCAAAGGGCATGGAGGACACCAGGGAACTCCCTGACGCTTTAACGTTCCAGCCGGATGTCGCCCTTGTAGGTTTTGACCAGGAGGCGGGGACCGCCGCCGTTCAGCTGGGCGTTGAAGCTGTACTTGGAACGGTAGCGCCGGTCGAGGTCGAATCCGCTCCGGAAGCCAGACCGTTTGCCCAGGTCGGCTCGAATGGTGGCTGCCTGCGACTTGGGCAAATGCAGGGTGATGTCTCCCTTGTAGGTATTCAGCCTCGAATCGGCGTCCAGGGCATCGACCTCGATATCGACATTCCCCTTGTAGGTCTCGACGTCCACTCCGCCTCGGACCCCAGAGAGCCGCGCTGCTCCCTTGTAGGTTTCCAGGTGCAGGTCGCCGGCCAGGTCGCGGCCCTCCACATTTCCCTTGTAGGTCTCGATCTTGAGATCCCCTTCCAGGCCATAGGCCTCGATGTCCGATTTGTAGTCATCCAGGCGCAGCTTGAGGGAGCGGGGCAGGCGGATCTGGTAATGAACGTAGGGAAGGGTCTTGGAGCTGCCGAACCAGGATCGTTCGGAGGGGACGTCCTTGTAGTCGGACTTGATGGAAACACCGGAGCCGGTGCGGCGCATTTCGATGCGGGTGGCTTCCACCGTTCGCTGGGCATACTCGGAGTCGACGTGCTCGGGCGCTTCGATGGTGGCCACCACCTCGACTTGGTTGCTTTCCCAGGAGGTCAGGTGAATGCTGCCTTTGTAAGTCTTCAGGGAGAGGGTTTCACCAGGTTCCATCGGAAGAGAATCAGAAAATTCCTTAACCGATTGCCCGGCCAGAAAAACAGATCCCGCCAGCAGCAGGACGGCGGTCAATAGAGCCTTTTTCAAGGGTTGCATTGGGGTCTCCTCAGATTGTCCGTGTTTTGTCCGTCCCCGGCATTCGTTCGGGGACGGCCATGAAAGCGCTGCGGACACTTGTACGCAATGCCCGCCTCAGATGTTCAGACGCAAACGGATATCGGAAGGTTGGGGCCGAAGGGC